>CAYXXQ010000128.1:0-9003 GCA_964469075.1 uncultured Rhodobacter sp. | reverse complement strand
CCGATGGGTGTTGGGAAAACCGTACCCCGCGCGACGCCCCGCCGCAAGAGAGGTCAAAAAAACCAGCCCAGTAATCGGCCCGCGTCGCTTATATTTGCCGCCAAGTCGAAAATCATCCATGTCGGGTGGTCAAGGCGGCATAGACAGGCGCATCGGACTAGCAAGGGGAATCGGTAAATGGTGGATGTAACAATCGTATTTTGGCGCGATATTCCGGCCCAGGTGATCTGCGGCAAGGGCCGTCGCGGCAGCAAGGTGCAACTGCCGGAACGTTTTGAACAGGCGATAGACCGCTGTGCGATGAAGGTTGGCGCCAAGGATGCCGATGCTTATCTGGCAGACTGGCGCAAGGCCGATCCCTACCCGGTTGACGGCGATGCGGCCGAAATCGCCGCCGCCGAGGCCGCGCGCCTGGATGCAGAATACGATCAGGACCGGATCAAGGCCCTGATTGCAAATGACGGTCACGCTGACCAGTAACAACCCCGGACATCCGGCAAATTCGGAGGCAATCATGGCATTGCTTGGCATAAAAAAGAAAATCGCAGCGGTGAAGGACCCTAATCCTGAGCTTGAAGCGTTCTTGCAAGATTACTCGATCGAGGTGATGCCCCGCACCGCCGAAAAGATCGCGGATTTCCGTGATCTGCTGCCCGGCAACACCCGCGTTTATATCGCCCATATCGAAGGCACGCCGATTGACGACATGGTCGCGACCGCCAAGCGCCTGAAGGGTGAAGGCTTCACCACCATGCCGCATTTCCCGGCCCGCATTATCAAAGACAAGGCAACCTTGGCCGACTGGATCGCGCGCTATCAGGGCGAAGCCGGGGTTGATCAGGCGTTGCTGCTTGCCGGCGGTGTTGATCAGCCGATGGGGGAGTTCCATTCCTCAATGCAATTGCTGGAAACCGGGCTGTTTGATCAGGCGGGTTTCAAGCGCCTGCATGTCGCGGGCCACCCTGAAGGCAACAAAGATATTGATGCCGATGGCAGCCGCAACAACGTCAACGAAGCGCTGGCATGGAAGCAGGATTTCTCTGCCCGCACCGATGCGAAAATGGCCATCGCCACCCAGTTCTGTTTTGAGGCCGCCCTGGTGATCAAATGGGCCAACGACCTGAAAGCCCAGGGCATTGATCTGCCGATCCATATCGGTGTCGCCGGCCCCGCCAAGCTGCAAACCATGATCAAGTTTTCCATCGCTTGCGGTGTGGGTGCGTCATTGCGGGTGTTGCAGCGCCGGGCCAAGGATGTCACCAAGCTGCTGATGCCGTTTGAACCCGACACTTTCCTGACCGAGCTGGCCGCGCACAAGGCCGCCAACCCGGATTTCAACATCTCCCATGTGCATTTCTTCCCGCTGGGCGGGATCAAAACCAATGCGACCTGGGCCATCGAAAATGGCGGTTCCGCTGCTGTTCCGGCCTCTCAATCCTAAGGATCTGACCTGATGACACGTACGATTGTCGAATCGAAAACCAAAACCGCGATCATCGGCTTTGATCAGCCGTTCTGCGTGATCGGCGAGCGGATCAACCCGACGGGCCGCAAGATCCTGGCGGCTGAACTGGAACAGGGCGATTTTTCTCGCGTCATCGCAGATGCCATCGCCCAGGTCGAAGCCGGGGCGACGGTTCTGGACGTAAACTCAGGTGCTGTGTTCACCAACAAGATGGCCGAAGACCCGCGCTATGCCGACAACAACTTCGTTGAGCCGACCCTGATGAGACAACTGGTCGAAGTGGTTCAGAACGCGGTCGATGTGCCGCTGTGTATCGACAGCTCGGTTCCCGGCGCGCTTGAAAACGGCCTTGCCGCCGCTGAGGGCCGGCCGCTGCTGAACTCCGTCACCGGTGAAGAGGACCGGCTGGAGCTGGTTTTGCCGCTGGTCAAGAAATACAACGTGCCGGTGGTGGCGATTTCCAACGACGACAGCGGCATTTCGGAAGACCCTGACGTGCGCTTTGCAGTGGCGAAAAAGATCGTCGAGCGCGCGGCCGATTTTGGCATTCCGGCCCATGACATCGTGGTTGACCCGCTGGTGATGCCGATCGGTGCGATGTCGACCGCGGGCTTGCAGGTGTTTGAACTGGTCCGCCGCCTGCGCATGGAACTGGGCGTGAACACGACCTGTGGCGCGTCCAACATTTCCTTCGGGTTGCCCAACCGGCACGGCATCAACAACGCGTTTTTGCCAATGGCGATGGCGGCTGGCATGACTTCGGCGATCATGAACCCGGTCAGACTGCCGATCAACGCGGCCAAGCTGGCGGCAAAACGTGCTGCCTTAGAGGCCGCAGGCATCATCATTCCCGACGATATCGACCCGGAATTGCTGGCGCAACTGACCGGCATGGGCAGCCTGAAACCCGGGCCAGGCGGCGAGATGGAGGCGATCCGCGCCGCCAACTTCCTGACCAACAACGACCCGCACGGGTCTGATTGGATCAGGTTCAACAAACCCACCCTGGCCGCAGGCGAGGTTGAGGCCGGCGCACGCGGTGCCCGCGAAGGCCGTCGGCGTCGGCGGGTCAGCTGATCCCAGCCGCTTTCAGGGCACAAAAAAACTCGCGCTGTGGGCCGGTTTTGGCGTTAGTCTTGCCCAAAGCGTTTCGCGTTGCACCTGAATCACCTAATGCTACTTGAAATCGAAGATTTCAGCGCGTTAGGTGATGCCTTATGGCATGGATTATCCGCAAAACGCACGAAACTCTGGGCAAGGCGGTGGATCATGGTCCAATACCCGCACCTGTTTGATCGGTCAATCTGATGCAGCGGCCCCCTCGCCGCTGGCCCGGGCTGTTGCGCACCGCTTTGCGTCTGCTGGCAATTGTCGCCATTGCAGTTACGGTCAGCTATGGCCTGTCCTGGATGCGCTATTTCATCGCCTCGACCCCCTCGGCGGGGATGCAGGCGGCAATGACCGGGGTGATCGTCCTTAGCCTGATACTCCTGATGTTGCTGATGGCAATGCCGTTCGTGCCGGGGCTGGAAATCGGCCTGTCTCTGCTAGTGCTGCAAGGGGCTGCGATTGCGCCTTTTGTCTATCTTGCCACCGTCGCCGGGCTGGCGCTGGCCTATCTGATCGGGCGGTTTTTGCCCTATGACATGCTGCACCGGGCCTTTGCCGATCTTGGCTTGATGTCCGCTTGCCGCCTGCTGGAACGCCTGAAACCGCTTGACCCGCAAGCGCGCGTTCAATTGTTGCAGGAAACCTTGCCAAACCGCCTGGCCACACCGCTGCTGCGCTATCGCTATCTGGCGGTGGCGCTGGCGTTCAACATGCCCGGCAACGCGCTTTTGGGCGGCGGTGGCGGCATTGCCCTGGTGGCCGGGATCAGCCGCCTGTTTCACACGCGCATCATGCTGTTCACCATCGCGCTGGCGGTCGCTCCGCTGCCCGTCGGCATCTGGCTGTTTGGCAAAGACATGGTGACCTGGTTCGGCCCCTAATAATCCGGGGATGCCGCAGACAAGCAAGAACGCGCCGCGATCAGTCGTTGCACATCGCCCCTTAAACGCTACAAATCCCCTAACAATTTCGGGAATTACCATGTCTGACACCGATCACAACGCCGAAGATCACCTAGTCGTCTTCACCCCCTCGGGCAAACGCGGACGGTTCGCCTCCGGCACGCCGGTTTTGCAGGCCGCCAGATCCCTTGGCGTCGATCTTGACAGCGTTTGCGGCGGGCGGGGTATCTGCTCCAAATGCCAGATCAGCCCGTCTTATGGTGCCTTTCCCAAACACGGCGTCACCGTCGCCCCGGATGCTTTGTCGGACTGGAACGCGGTCGAAGAGCGTTACAAATCCAAACGCGGCATGATTGATGGCCGACGGCTTGGCTGCCAAGCGCAGATCAACGGCGATGTCGTGATCGACGTGCCCCCCGAAAGCCAGGTCCACAAGCAAGTCGTGCGCAAACGGGCCGAAGCCCGCGACATCGTGATGAACCCGTCAACCAAGCTGTTTTATGTCGAGGTGACCCAACCCGACATGCACGAACCCTCCGGCGATCTGGAGCGGTTGATCAATGCCCTGGCCAATCAGTGGCAGTTGGAAAACGTCACCGCCGATCTGACGATCCTGCAAACCATGCAGCCGATCCTGCGCAAGGGCGATTGGAAAGTCACCTGCGCCATCCATCTGGGCGACGCCACCACCCCGCCGCAGATCCTGCAAATCTGGCCGGGTTTTTACGAGGGTCGCCTCTATGGTCTGGCTGTCGATCTGGGGTCAACCACAATCGCAGCCCACCTGTGTGATCTGCAATCCGGCGAGGTCGTCGCCAGTTCCGGCATCATGAACCCGCAGATCCGCTTCGGCGAAGATTTGATGAGCCGGGTATCCTATTCGATGATGAACCTCGGCGGGGCCGCCGAAATGACCACTGCCGTGCGTGAAGGCATGAACGCGCTGTTCGTGCAAATCGCGTCGGAAGCGGAAATAGACAAGGCCCTGATCGTCGACGCGGTCTTTGTCTGCAACCCGGTGATGCACCATCTGTTTTTGGGGATCGACCCGTTTGAACTGGGCCAGGCACCGTTTGCCCTGGCAACATCGGACGCGCTGAACCTGCATGCGCATCAGCTTGATCTGACGATCCATCCGGCGGCGCGGGTCTATATCCTGCCTTGTATCGCTGGTCATGTCGGGGCCGACGCGGCGGCGGTGGCGCTGTCAGAGGCGCCCAACACGTCGGACGATCTGGTGTTGGTGGTTGATGTCGGCACAAATGCCGAAATTCTGCTCGGCAACAAGGACAAGGTGCTGGCCTGTTCCTCACCGACCGGGCCTGCTTTTGAAGGGGCGCAAATCTCTTCAGGGCAGCGGGCGGCGCCGGGGGCGATTGAACGCGTCACGATTGATCCTTTCAGTAAAGAGCCGCGCTTTCAGGTCATCGGCTGTGATTTGTGGTCGGACGAGGACGGCTTTGCCGAAGCTATCGCCAGCACCGGCATCACCGGTATCTGCGGATCCGGCATCATCGAACTGGTGGCCGAAATGCGCATGGCCGGGCTGCTGGACGGGCCGGGGCTGATCGGCTCGCCCGAGCAAACCGGCACCAACCGCTGCTTTCTGGATGGCCGCACACATTCCTATCTGGTTTGGGATGGCGGCAGCAAAGGCGGGCCGAAAATTACCGTCACCAACCGCGACATCCGCGAAATCCAAATGGCCAAAGCGGCGCTCTATTCCGGCGCAAGGCTGTTAATGGACAAGTTCGGGGTGGATAATGTTGACCGCATCGTGCTGGCCGGGGCGTTTGGCGCACATATCTCGCCCAAACACGCGATGGTGCTGGGGATGATCCCGGATTGCCCGCTGGAAAAAGTCACCTCAGCCGGCAATGCCGCCGGCACCGGCGCACGGATTGCGCTGCTGAACACGGAAGCGCGGCGCGAGATCGAACAAACCGTGCGCGAAATCCACAAGATCGAAACCGCAATCGAACCGAGGTTTCAGGAGCATTTCGTCAACGCCTCAAACATCCCCAACGCAAAAGAACCGTTTCCGATTCTATCCCAGACCGTCACCTTGCCCACGTTGAATTTCAACACCGGCGGCGAAGGCAGCAGCGGAGGCAGGCGGCGTCGGCGCGGGTGATGTTTTAGGTTAGGTTAGTCGTTTATCTATCTGTTATATAACAGTTATAATCTTGGTGGATTCTAGTCAGGGTAAATTTTCCTGTGGTATTGATCTGCGTCAAGTTGAAGTCCGAACCTGTGTGATCTTCTGTAAGGATACCCCATTCAGGAGGCAGATCATGAGCGACAAAGACATCCCGCAAGTTGGCACGTCAGTAGACGACAAACAGACCTCCGACATTGTGACTGAAAAGGCAGCGAATGACGACAAGCACAGTCGGGCGACCTGTTTGTTTAATGGCGCGCAATATTCGCAAGGCGCAATTGTTTGCAGCAGTCACAAAATCCTTGAATGTCAATGGAATGGAACGTGGTATCAGACTACCCGCTCCTGCTGAATCGCGAATTTCGCGCCTCGATAAAGGGCCGATCTCCACAAATCCCCCTTGATCTTTTCCCCCGGCTGGCCTAGGTCAGCCGGACCTGTCGCGGGTATGGTGAAAAGGTATCACGAAAGCTTCCCAAGCTTCAGTTGCGGGTTCGATTCCCGCTACCCGCTCCAACTGGTTTTTGAGCATTCCCCTGTCTTTGGTCGAAGTCACAACACTTTCACAATGGCGTGGGGCGGTAACTGGGGGGGTGTTCGCGTGCGCTGATTTGCGGTTAAGTGACGCCGACACGATATAGCCGATGGTTTTGCTGCATGAACACCCAGTTTACAAACTCCAAACCCGTAGAATTGCTGGATAAATTCAGCGATCCTTTGGTCACTGCTGATGGTCAGACACGCGCCTCGGTGGCGCTGACAGGGGCGACGACGCTGTGGTTTAACACCGGGACGCTTTGCAATATCGAATGCGTGAATTGCTATATCGAAAGCTCCCCCAGCAATGATCGGCTGAGTTATCTGACAGTTCAGGATGTCGACTTATTTCTGGATCAGATCAGCGATCAGAACTGGCCGGTGCGCGAAATCGGCTTCACCGGTGGGGAGCCCTTTATGAACCCCGCGATGATCGACCTTTTGCGCGCCTCCCTGCGCTGTGGGTATCAGGTGCTGATCCTGACCAATGCGATGAAGCCGATGATGCGCAAGCGGGTACAAGCCGGGCTGATTGACCTGCTGGCAGCATATGCCGATCAGCTGACCTTTCGGGTGTCGATCGACCACCCCGATCAGGCCAAGAACGACGCGATCCGGGGGGATGGCAGCTTTGTGGACACGCTGATCGGCATGAAGTGGCTGCGCGATCAGGGCGCGCGGATGCATGTCGCCGGGCGCAGCCTGTGGGATGAAACCAACGCGCAAAGCCGCGCTGGGTTTGCCGCGTTTTTTCATGCACACCGGTTTGACATCAATGCCAATGATCCCGGCCAGACGGTTCTGTTCCCGGAAATGGATGAAACCGTGGACGTGCCGGAAATCACCGAAAGCTGCTGGGGCATCCTGAATAAATCGCCGGAAAGCGTGATGTGCGCCAGTTCGCGGATGGTGGTGAAGCGGCGCGGGGCTGACAAGCCGGTCGTGCTGGCTTGCACCCTGTTGCCTTATGATCAGGGGTTTGAAATGGGTGAAACTCTGGCCGAGGCGGCGGCACCCGTGCGCCTGAACCACCGCCATTGCGCCAAGTTTTGCGTGCTGGGTGGCGCATCCTGTAGCGCTTGAAGCGGATTGCCCTGCCTAGGCTTTTCTGTACGCCAGGGCGTCAGACAGCACTGATTTCACCACATCAATATCGACATCTGTAGCGACGAAACTGTCACCAATACCACGCGCCAGGATGAACCGCAGCTTGCCGTCCTGCACCTTTTTGTCCTGACCCATCAGCGTGATCAGGCCTTCAATATCCGGCAATTCACCTTCAATATCAGATAGATCCGTCTTCATCTTCATCTTCTTTAGATGCGCACGCACGCGGCTTGGGCTTTCTTGCGAACACAGGCCCAGCCGTTGTGACACCTCAAACGCCAGCGCGCAGCCGATTGCGACGCCTTCACCGTGCAGCAAACGGTCGGAATAGCCGGTTGCGGCCTCAAGCGCGTGGCCGAATGTGTGGCCAAGGTTCAACAATGCGCGGTCGCCGCGTTCCTGTTCGTCGCGCGCAACAATTGCGGCTTTCATCTCACAGGACCGCCGCACCGCATAGATACGCGCGGCAATGTCGCCCGCCGCGAGCGTCGGGCCGTTCTGTTCCAGCCAGGCGAAAAACCCGGCATCGCCCAGCAATCCGTATTTCGCAACCTCGCCATAGCCGGCGATGAAATCGCGCGGCGTCAGGGTCGCCAGCACACCGATATCGGCCAGCACCAGCGCCGGTTGGGCAAACACGCCGATCAGGTTTTTACCCTGGGTGGAGTTGATCCCGGTCTTGCCCCCGACCGAACTGTCGACCTGCGCCAGCAGGCTGGTCGGGATCTGCACAAACCGCACCCCGCGCCGCAGGATCGACGCGGCAAAGCCGGTCAGATCGCCGATCACGCCGCCACCAAAAGCGATCACCAGATCGTCACGCTCGACCTTCTCGGCGATCAGCCATTCCACCACGCGTTCAAGGCTGCGCCAGTTCTTGGTCGCTTCCCCCGGTGGCAGGCTAAGGGCGCTGACGGTAATGCCAGCGCTTTCCAGCGCCTGGGTCAGGGATGACAGATGCAACCCGGCGACGGTGTCATCGGTGACAATCGCCACCCTTGGGCGCGACAGAAACGGTGCGATTTCATCCCCGGCGCGGGCGATCAGACCCTCGCCAATGCGGATGTCGTAAGACCGCGCGCCCAGATCGACCCTGAGGGTTTCCAACGCCATTTCAGACCACCTTTTTCAATATACCCGAGGGATGCGACAGCAGGCTTTGCAGCACCTGTTCGGCCATATCCTGCACGGAATAATTCGCGTCCGCCTCAACCGACAGACCAGCGGTTTTATAAAAAGGCTCCCGCTTGGATAACAGGTCGATCAGCGTCGCTTTGGGGTCGCTGACCTGCAACAAAGGCCGGGTGTCTTTGTGTTTGACCCTGGCCCATAACAGCTCGCTATCCGCTTTCAGCCAGACCGCAAGGCCGCGCGCGGCGATCATGTCGCGGTTGTCTGCCTGCAAGAACGCGCCGCCGCCGGTTGACAGGATCGAAGGCTTGCCATCCAGCAGACGCGACAAGACCTGGCTTTCCTTGCGGCGAAAAAACGCCTCGCCGTAGGTTTCGAAAATCTCGGCGATGGTCATATTCGCCGCCTCTTCGATTTTTGCGTCCGAATCCACGAACGGCACCCCGATCAGGCGCGCTAAAACGGTGCCGACGGCCGTCTTGCCAGCCCCCATCATGCCGATCATGACGACGGTTTTTGTCAGTTTATAGCGCGACATTCCGCCGACGGCCCCTTTGGCTTGCCAAGATTTTCGTCTGAATGACGTGAAA
>CAYXXQ010000127.1:0-9053 GCA_964469075.1 uncultured Rhodobacter sp. | reverse complement strand
TGGGCCTGCCGCCGTCCAAATGGCTGGATCGCAGCGGCGCGCGGATGTATGGCGCGGTGATCTATCTGGCGACGCAGTTTGATCTTGATGACCCGCTGAAGGAGGACGACGCGTTCACCGCCGAAACCCGGTTTCGGGCAATTCGCAAACCGCATGCCCTGTCAACGACGCGGTTTATGGTTAACGGCAAAGCCATAGCCAGTGTCGACATGCTGACCTGTTTCATCAAGCGCCAGCAAAGCGGCAGCAACAAGAAATTTTCCAAAACACGCGATATCTGGACCAGCGATGAATTCAACGATCAGGCGATCGAAGAATTGCTGGATCAGCATCATGGCTTGAAGGACCACTGCGACAAGGGGGAAGTGACCATGACCTATGAGGTGAACCGAATTCAGGATTTTAATACCGCGGATTTTCTCTACTTCAAAAACTTCGTGGGCATCGCTAAAGCCGCAGAATGGCGTCATCGCCGAGGTGGCCCTGTGCATCTGAACGCAACGCGCGAGGCGTTCTTTTACGGCAATGTTGAAGACGGCCAGATCATCTCGACCAAGGTTTCGACGGACGAAGGGGTGACCCAGACCAGCCATCACAGCGATGATGGCCGCCGGATATTCCTGTCGCTTGCCAATTGTTTGCCGGTTCAGGTGGCGGAACGCTGATCTGTGTTGGCGGGCACTCCGGTCAGATCGGGGATTGCTTCGGGTGATCGCGCGGCATGTCTAATACCCAAAGTCCTGATTGATCGCGACCATATCAAATGCCTAATGCTGCGCAAGCAAAGCGATCCCGTGCGCCCGATCAGAAAGATATCCAGCATGACGGATTGCCGCGCGTCATAGATTTGATCGAGGCGAAACTTTCGTGGAATGCAGCGTCGGCAGTAAACCTGTTCGGCCATTTCGGCCGTCGGACAGCTTTGCAGTAATTGCTGTTCGTGTCTAAGGAAAACCAGCGTTGACAGGCCAGTAAGGCCCGGCTTGCGCGACAAGGTATTTGCGTAGATGGCCGGATATTTTTCAACGTATCTTCGTTGCGGTGGTCGGGGGCCGACGAAACTGATGTCCCCCCGCAAAATGTTGAAAATTTGCGGTACTTCATCCAACCGACTGCGGCGCAGAAACCCACCAAAGGCCGAAATTTTCGTCGCCTCATACCCGCCGGTCACGCTGGTTTCGCGGTTTTTGGGGCCGGGGCGCAAGGTGCGGATTTTGAATAGACTAAACGCCTGATCCGGTGTTTTCATACGTTCAGAGACATAGAAAAACGGCCGCCCGTCTGTAATCGCCATGACCGATATAACAACCGCAAGGACAGTCAGCACAGGAAGGACCAGAATCAGTGCCAAAGTAATATCAAAAACCCTTTTGCCGCTTGGCATTCGCGCCCCCTTAGTCTGGCCCGTTAAGGTCCTGCTTCAGGCCAATATGCCGGTCACACGCAAATAAAGAATTAACCACGCAGCGAATCATCCAAAGCGTGTTTGAGGAAAATTCAAGGGAATCCCAATCCCCGCATGCCTGAGGCAATGGATGAGCAATTATTTTTGTTTTTCTTACAGTACATTAGGCAAGCAACCAAACAGGGAAATACCATTGACCAGCACCACCTAGCCGGTATCTAATGAGGCATCGCCGGAGTAACCTTAGTGGTTTCAGGATCAGAATGACCGGCCAGCATCGGAGCATTTTTTGCGCGCCTTCTGGATCATCCTGCTGTGTCTGCCCGGCCTTTTGTCTTGTGGCCCCCTGCCGCGCGGGGCCGCTGTGCAGTCTGAAATTCTGGACAAATCCGATCAGGCAAACGCCGATTTCGCGATCTATGAAGTTACCCGAAGCCTGCTGCCGCAAGTTGCCAGCTGGCCAAAAAGCGGCAAGTTTCGCAGTTATAACTGGATAGGTCAGCAGCAGATTGCGCCTGTGCGAATCGCACCCGGTGATCGGATCAGCTTGTCGATCTGGGATAGTGAGGAAAACTCGCTGCTGACCGCGCCAGGTCAGCGGGCAGTGGCGCTTGACGATATCAAGGTCGCACCGGACGGCTCGGTTTTTCTGCCATATCTTGACCGGATAAAAATTGCAGGCCGCACGCCAGAGGCCGCGCGCGCGCATATTCAGGCGCAAATGGGGGCGATTTTGCCCTCCGCACAGGTGCAACTGACGGTTCTGTCGGGGCGGCGAAACTCGGTCGATCTGGTTGGAGGGGTCGGCAATCCTGGCAGCTATCCCCTGGCCGATCAGGATATGTCGGTTCTTAATCTGATCAGTCTTGGCGGCGGAATTGCTCCGGCGATGCGCAATCCGCAGGTGCGGCTGATCCGGGGTGGCAAGGTCTACGGAATTTCAACTTCCAGGCTTTACAGCACGCCCTCGACCGACGCGATCTTGCGGGGCGACGACAAAGTAGTGGTAGAAGAGGACAAGCGATACTTCCTGGCGCTAGGGGCGACAGGTTCGGAAAAAACCGCGTATTTTGAACAAGATAGAGTAACCGCGCTTGATGCTTTAACCATGATGGGCGGCATTGCAGATACCCGGGCCGACCCGCAAGGGGTATTGATTTTGCGGGAATACCCGGCCAACGCCGTTAAGCCCGGGGTCAATGGCCCTGACAAGGCGCGGGTGGTTTTTGTGATAGATCTTACCACGGCGGATGGGCTGTTCAGTGCCGGACGGTTTGAGGTGAACCCGGGTGATCTGGTGCTGGCCACTGAATCGCCGGTTACTTCTGTGCAGAAAATCCTGGCACTGTTCGGGGTCGGGCTGGGTGTGATTAACCGGCTTTAGGCGGGTGGTTTCAAGCGGCCAACTGGCTTGCGAAGCGAAAAGCCGGGTGACGAAGTTGGCTTGTAACGGATGCGAAACTTTCGTCCCAACTTGTTGGATGATAGCTGTGCGCCGCTGCCACGCGCCGCGAACCGTCGTTAACTTTTCCAGCTGCCACTTCTAGCGCTGAGGCAATGCCTTGGGCGGTTGGGTTACCGACAACGAAATTGGCCGAGATATCCGCATACCAAGCGGAATCCCTGTCGCGAAATTGGTTAACGACGGTGACAAGGCTTGCCCGGACCATCTCAAACGGTGGCACACTTGGATGCGGCGCGTACATCAGGCACATGCCCAGATCAAATGTAGGCAGGGCCGCCAGATAATCGGCGTAATCCATTTTCGGCAGGCAAGCAACTTTACGCCCGCCAATGGAAAAATTGTCGCCCATCGCCTTTGAACCCATCATGTAAAGCGTCCACTGGTCAGCAGGGAAAGCGCCGCTGGCAATCGCCCTTTCTAGGGCCATGATCGCGACGGTGAAAAGGTTGCGTTTGGCGTGGTCTTCGGGGCGGCCGTAGAACAACAGTTTACGAGATTTGCGCGCCGAAATTGCATTGGCGTCTGGCAGGGTCTGAACTGGGATGCCCTGTTCAAACACCGCGCAGTCCATCTCCGATGACAGCAGGTCCTCACGTTCAAAATGCGCGCGCAAGGCTGCCGAGTTACAGATCAGGCGTGGCTTAAAGTGAAACACGCTTTCCGCCAGGTAACGCGTTGAATCGTTGGGGTAAAAAATCCGCTCATCCTCCTGCACGAAATAGTGGAAATTACGGTCGTGCAGAAACTGGCAGGCCTTCTGGGCGATCAGGGCCGTGGTCCAGTTATAGGCGACCAGCGCGTCATCAGGATGTAGTCGTAAGGTGTGCGACGCGCCAAGGGATGTCAACGCGGACCGTTTGATCACGTCATGGACCAAAGGGTTCTGCCGAAATGCCTCTTGCAGGGAAGCCTTTGTGCCGATGTTTTTTTGGATGATCAAACCTGTCGTCAGGCCCTTTGACTGGAGGTGGGCGATGAATTGAAACAGCGCGATGTAGCCGCCAAAAATCATGGTCGGGTCAAGCTCAGGCAGGATAAACCAAACCCGACTTTCACCACGCGCGTCCAGCCGCACATTGACCACGCGATCAGTGAATGTCAGCAAAGTGTGTTCGGCCCAAACCGCCAATTCGACATCAGCGGCCGGGTTATGACCGGGGTTTCCAGCCCGTTTCTGAAGTGCCAGCCGGATGAACCTGCGCAGCGTCCGCAGCCGTTCACGCATGCCCTTGCTGTCGCGAATGACACGAAGCGCCAACCAGGTCTTTTCAAGAAACGTCACGGCACTAACCTTAAAGCCATCCGGCGCATGTCAGATTTTCCCTAATGTTGCGGCCAGAAACAGCGAGATATTTCCACCCACAGTTTGCCGCGACAAACCAAGGCGGCGATAGGATGCCCAGGCGACCAGACCGCGTTGGTGCCGACTTAGCCGAAACTCGTCCAGAATCAGGCGGTTTTCGGGCGTCAGCAGTGCTGAAACCCGGTGCAAAACCCGGATGTTTTCGTTGATCCAGTGGCGAAAACGGCCTTTCAGAACCATGCCGATCCGCCGCAGTTTCGCGAAGGTTCCAAGATTGGCGCCGACGGCATTATTGCTGTGCTGACGATATAAGAGCCCCGGCACCCTGTCAAAAATCACCTTGCCACCGCAGCCGGTGATCAGTTGATAAAGCCACCAGTCATGGCTGAAAACCTCAGAAACATCAGTGACCGATTGAACCACGCCAACGGCCGCAGGGCTAAGCACCTGAGTGTTTCCACCCATGATATTTTGCACCAGCGCATTGGTGAAACTGGGCGGGTGGCCGAAGGCCGGGGACAGCTGCCAATCGTTCAACCACTCGTCCACAATCCGCGTACGGCTGCCGTAAAGCGCGACCCCCTGATCAGCGTGTTCGGTCAAATGCCTGAGGGCGCGTTCCAGTTTATGCGGCAGCCAGACGTCATCCTGATCAGACAAAGCCACATAGCCCTTTGGCAGATCAGGGTGGCGCAACAGAGACAGGAAGTTCTGCGCATAGCCCGCACACGGCCCGTCAAAAATATGGATCTCAATCTGCGGATGGGCGCGCTGGAAATCGCGTAAAATCCTGCGCGTCGCATCGGTTGAGCCGTCATCGCTGACCCAAAGCGACCAGTTGCGATGGCTTTGTGCCAGCAGGGACCGCAGCTGTTCTTGCAGAAATGAAGCCCCGTTGAACGTGGCCATCAGGATATGAACATGCGGAAGTTTGGTCATGTTTTCGCCCGCCCGTCACGAGCAGCGACATCGAATTGGCGGAATTGGCAGGGGTGTAAGAATGGCATCGGCAGGTCCGGAATCAGCAGCTATCCCCGCAAGTATTTGCCGCAATTGGTTAACTTGATCTTAGTTCCGATGGTGAAACTTAGGCACAAGTTTTCGATCTATCAAAGCCGTGCAATTTGCCGCTTTGATCAAAAATTAAGGATCCTGCGGTGATAACTCCCCAAAAACAAAAGCCCGGTTGCAAGGCAGACAAGGCCAAGCGCAACGACATACCCGCCCGAGATGAAATCAGGCCGGTAAGTCGGATAAAACCCCTGTCGCATAAGGGCGGTGACGTGGATCAGCGGGTTGTACCAAAGGGCATCGCGATAGATCGCAGGAACGCTTTCAAATGTGTAAAGGATGCCCGACAGAATGAACAATGGGCGGTTCAGAACACCCCAGATCCGCTCCCACACAGGGGCGATGGAAAACAGAAAACAGTTGAAAACGCCGATGCCAAATCCAAGCAGCCCGGCCATCAGCAGGCTTTGGATGATGATCGGGATATTGGGTTGAACATGGGTCTCAAACATCAGGCTGATGCCGGTGATCACCAGGAAAAACACTACGATTTGCGTCAAAAAATTCAGTGTCGCGCGCGCAAACAGGGCGTCGGTGAAGGTTACGCTGGGGTAAAACAGCAAGGGGCGAGAAAAGCGGATGGATTGTGCGACTTTCGTGCTGACCTCAGAATAAAGCAGGAAGGGCAGAAAACCGGTGGCGTAGAACATCGCAAAATCTGTGCCCAAAGGAGGCGCGCGAAACATCATCGAAAACACCACCGCCAACAGCGCGATGCCAGCGGCGGGTTCCAGCACGGCCCAAAGATATCCGCCGGGCGAGCGGCCGTAAGTGGTGGACATTTCACGCAAAAGAAGGGCTGTGATGGCGCGAAACGTGCCGGGAGCGGTTGTGGATTTCTGGCGTTTAGGAAAGGTCAGCATGGTGTCCCTATTGTCTGGGCGCGAGGCGGGGGTGCTTTCGGATATGCCCGAAGGTCTTTGACAAATGGTGAATATTTACTAAAGCCGCCGCTTGTCTTGCCGAAATCCAGGACAGGTGATGCCCATGCGTGACGCTACCCTGAAAAAACACGCGCCCGGCACGGTCGCTGCCCCGGTTTCACCGCCCTTACAGATCGTCCCGCCTGCTGGCCACGCGCGGTTGCGGCGTCGGCATATAGGCGTTTTGTTTAGCTTTTTCGTGCTGGTGATACTGCCCCTGGCGGCGGTTCTGACCTATCTGGAGACGCGCGCGGCGGATCAATATGCCTCCACCCTTGGATTTTCGGTGCGTCAGGAAAAAACCACCTCGCCGATAGAACTGCTGGGCGGTATCAGCGCGCTTTCGGCCGGAAGCTCAAAAGACACGGACATTCTGTTTGATTATATTCAAAGTCAGGAGATGATCTCGCGCGTTGATGCCGCCCTTGACCTGCGGAAAATCTACGGCAAGACGGTGGGCGACCCGGTTTTTGCCCTGGCGCCAGACAGTGCGATTGAAGATCTGGCGGCCTATTGGCCGCGCATGTTGCGCATCGCTTACGACCCCGGCACCGGCCTGATCAAGGTTGAGGCACGAGCGTTTACCGCCCTGGACGCGCAAGCCATCGCGGCTGAGGTTTTCCGCCAAAGCGACATCATGATTAACCAACTCAGCGCCATCGCGCGCGAGGACACGATCAGACATGCGCGGGACGAGTTGGAAAAATCCGTCACCCGTCTGAAACGGGCGCGCCAGGCAATCGTTGCCTTTCGAAATGAGACCCAAATCATGGATCCGACCGCTGATATTCAAAGCCAGATGGGGCTTTTGAACAATCTTCAGACCCAACTGGCCGAGGCGTTGATCAACATGGATCTGCTGCGCGAAATCACCCGCGAAAACGATCCAAGGGTCGAACAGGCCCGACGCCGGATCGAGGTGATCGAAAAGCGGATATCGGAAGAGCGGCGGAAATTCGGCATCGCCTCCAGCAGCGACCGCACTGCGTTTTCCACCTTGATCAGTGACCATGAAGCTCTCATCGTTGATCGGGAATTTGCCGAAAAAGCCTATATCGCCGCCCTGTCGTCTTATGATCTGGCGGTGGCGGAGGCACGGCGGCAAAGCCGGTATCTGGCGGCCCATGTCAGCCCGACATTGGCCGAAAGCCCGCAATATCCGCAACAATTGATGCTTGCCGGGGTTGCGGCCTTGTTTCTGGGCCTTACATGGGCGATCGGGGTCTTGGTAATCTATAGCATTCGCGACCGCCGGTAAGCTTATGATAAAATTGCAGGATTTGTCAAAGATCTACCGTTTGCACGGGCATCATAAAACCGTCGCTGACCGGATCAACGCGGTGTTTCCAAGTGGTCAATTTGTCGGGCTTTTGGGGCGCAATGGTGCTGGAAAAACCAGCTTGCTGCGGATGATCGCAGGCTCTATGGACCCTGACGGCGGGGCCGTGCAGGCGTCCGGAAGTATCTCCTGGCCGGTTGGATTTGGTGGTGCGTTTCACCCGGAATTGACCGGCGCGCAGAACGTCAAGTTTGTCGCGCGGGTCTATGGTGTGGATACCGCCGAACTGCTGCATTTTGTTGCGGATTTCGCCCGGCTAGGCGGGCATTTCAACCTGCCGTTTCGCACCTATTCATCCGGCATGCGGGCGCGTCTGGCGTTTGGGGTGTCGATGGGGATCAGGTTTGACACTTATCTGGTGGATGAGGTCACAGCGGTCGGTGATCTGGCCTTTCGGGAAAAGTCAAAGCAGGTTTTTGCGGCGCGGCTGAAAGACAGCGGCGCGATCATGGTGTCGCATTCGGCGCATATGATTCGCGCCCATTGCCAGGCCGGAGCGGTTTTGGAAGACGGTAAGCTGACCTACTACGAAAACCTGAACGACGCGATTGCGCATCACGATGACAACATGGCCCGCACGATCTAGGCGCTGGCGCTACTTGAACAAAGGATGGGTATATAGCGCCTGCAAATAGTCTTTCAGGATGGCAATCGCCTGGGCTTGCCCTGAAATCGCATCCGACAGATAGAGGATCGAATCGTCCTGGGCATCGTTCTTCTGACATGACTTTTCAGATTGCCTGTCGAGCTGCCCCTGAATTTCCTGCGCCGCCGCGTCAATCAAACCCTGCACAAGTTTGCGCTGCCTGGGTCTTGCCGCAGTCTGAAACTTGGTCAGGCGTTTTTCCAGCATATCGCTGAAAACCGCTTCTTGATCGGCGAGGCCCGCCTCAAGGTCTTGATCCAACCGGGTTTGTAGATTCTTATACAAACATGGCTCCAAATCCATCCGCAGCGCCGCAAGTTGCGGTTTCAGTTCATCAGGGAGGGTTTGCGCGATCAGCCCTTGGGTCTGCGCCTGGATCTGGTTCATTTGTCGATCCAGATGCTTACCAAGTTGATCCGTAATCTCGTGCGCCATTCCGGCAAGCCGTGCATCCAGCCCCGACTGCAACTTATCCGTCAACCGCCTTTCAACAGGCGCGAACAACTCCCCCACCGAAATTTTTGTGTCATCCGCCCGCCGCAGGCGATTTTGCTGTGCCAATCGCAAAGCTGGCAAGTCACAGACACGGGCAAATATGTGGCCGGGCGTGATTGTGCCGCCGCATTCTTCAATCAAAGCAGCCTCAAATCGGGTCATGCCGGTGATCTGGTCGCCAGCCTCGGCAAGCAGGGTTTTAACGATCCGCCGGTCGGTTTCCGGCAGGCCGCAAAGTCGCTGGATATCGTTTTCAACCGCATCGCCAAGGCAAAGAATGCCAAGGCCGTTGGAGTGATCGAACTTGAAGGTCCGGCCGGGAAATTGCACCACGATTTCAGCCCACAACTTCCAGACACCAAACGGGTTGTCGCGCACCATCGTGTCGTGCAGCACAATCACCCCT
>CAYXXQ010000126.1:0-9062 GCA_964469075.1 uncultured Rhodobacter sp. | reverse complement strand
TGGGAAGATGTCGTCGCCTGGCCAAAGACTGGGAGGCAACCATCGCATCTTCCGAAGCATGGCTGCTCATCGCCTCCATCCGGCGCACCACCCGCCTTATTGCAAGGGCTTGAAATCAATGGGTATTAATTTTGAGTCGGGCTCTTAGAGAAGCAAATGTGTGCATCTATTGGGTCCCCACTTCTGCCGCAAACTTTCGATAATGTCCTATAACATCTTTTGCCTCGGTCTGTTGAAAACCAAGGCTGGCATCCAAGAACTCGATGAAATGCTGTTCGGATTCTGTATCCACGGGGCCATAACGAAGGCTCGAACGATAGATATTAACGGCCGAAGTCTGGAGAATTGTGGAGGGCTGCTTCCCTGCCGTTGTTGCTGATACGGCAAGGAATGCCCGTGCTATCGCCTAGCGAGACATGACAATCAGAAAGAAAACATCGTCAGGCATCGATTCATGGCGCGGATCAGTTGGCAGCCATTCGGCCAGTTCGCCAGAGACGTAGCTGGACCCGTTACGCGAGATAATGCGCGAGCGCGATCTGGCACCGGAGAGTTTCCTGTGGCGTCAACGGGTTAAATCACGACCGTCAAACCTCTGCCATGCGGCATGCCGCATGCCGCATGCCGCAAAGGCAGCTAAAAGGACAAACCCGAGCGATAACAATATCCTATCGGTGTTCGTGATCGGTGGTTGCGGCAGATGGGCCATCGGCCGGTCCACTTGCACGCCCCTGACCTCGAAAGACAAGGCTGCGCAATTGGCGCGCTGAAACATGGTCTTAGCGCGTGGATATTTCTGCCACGATCTATGCACGGCTCCATAATTGGAAACGGGCGCAGAGAGGATCGCCGCCTTGCATGATGGGTTTGCTACCGTTTCATGGGCACATGTCAGGCAAACGAAAGCCGCTTTGACGACCATCGGGAAAGTGCTTCGACAGTGACCCACAGGCACAGTGAAAGGCAAGTGAGCACGATCAGAGCTGCGAACATAAGGGCAGTCTGGCCCCGACCGTTCGCCATCAACATCAGATGGCCAAGACCCTGCGACGCACCGACCCATTCACCTATCAGTACGGCGAGCGGTCCATAGACCACCGCGAGCCTCAGGCCTGAGAGCAGCCCCGGCACCGCATAGGGAAGGCGCAGCAGCAGTGTCTCGCGCCAGCGACCGGCGCCCGACAGGCGCGACAGATCGGCCAGGCCTGGAGGCAGCGCCATCAGCCGGTCAAACAGCGCTGAGGCAATCGGGAAATAAGTCACAAGCGCGATCGTCACGATCTTGGACGGCATGCCATAGCCAAGCCACAGGGTGATCACGGGCGCCAGCGCAAATACAGGCACCGCCTGGGCCACCACCAGCATGGGGCGCAGCAGCCACCGCGCGCGCCGCGACAGGGCCAGCAACAGCGCTGTCTCGACCCCCAGAAATATGCCGATAGCCAGACCAATGCTCAGGTTGCCAGCTGACCACAGCGCATTTTGCCAGATCAGTGCTGCGTTGTCCCACAGGGCCTGCGCCACCAGTGCAGGCCCCGGCAGAATAAAGCGCGGCACGCCCGTCAGGCTCACGACCGCCTGCCAGACTGCCAGCGCCACCAACAAAACAAGGCAGCCGCGCCATAGGCCAAACATTGCATGCAGCATCATCCTGCCCCCTGTGCGACAAGCAGGCGCATCCGCTTCAACAACGCGGCCTGCGCTGAGATGGTGGCTGCGGCCGCGGGCGCACGGGGGGGCATGGTGGGCGGCAGGGTGCAGGGCGCGATGCCCGCCCGCGTGAGGATCCATGCAACATCGGCCAACCGGATCGCCTCGGCCGGGTCATGGGTGATAAGCACCACGGTGCGCCCAGCCAAAAGCCCCGCCGCCAGATCCTGCACTGTGTGACGCGTCATCGCGTCCAGCGCTGAGAATGGTTCGTCCAGCAGGACAACCGCGCGATCTTCGTAGAGAGTGCGCGCAAGGGCGACGAGCTGGCGTTGACCGGCCGAAAGGTTTGCGGGTTTGCGCCTCTCCAGACCACCAAGGCCTACCTGCGCCAACAAAGCTGCCGCGCGCTCCGTCTGTGCACGTTCGCCACGCAGGCGCGCACAGATGGTGATATTGTCCAGCGCACAGGCCCATGGCAAAAGCTGGTCATCCTGCGCCATCATCGCCACACGCGGAGCGATGGGCGCATCGTCCCCGGCCTTGATCCGCCCTTTCAGATGTGCCGCGCAAGGCAACCCCGCGATCAACCGCAGCAAGGATGTCTTGCCTACGCCGGACGGCCCCAAAAGCGCGCTCCACCGTCCGGCGGGAAGGGTCAGATCGAGGCTGTCGATCAAGAGGGTATCCCCCGCCCGAAGTGATCCGGCCATATGGATGGATGGTGCGCTCACCTCGCTGACGGGTCGCGGGCCATGTCCCAGAACCCGATCTCAAGCCTGGTCGCGGTGGCAAACCGTGCCTGTAAAGTCACCGCGCGCGGCAGATCGGCCCATTCCGCGCCCAGCCGCCACGCAAGTGCAGCATCGATCAGCGCCCCTACATCGCGGCACAAGGCCTGATACTCCGGCCCGCCATAGGTGGCGCACCAATCGCCGTAGGGTCCGGTGACGTCTTTCAACCGCGCGCCAATCTCGCCATAGCCTAGCACGCAAGGCGCAAGCGCCGCCATCAGATCCAGAAAATCGCCGGAATATCCCGCCTCGAGCACATACCGTGTATAAGCAAGGTTCGCCGCCGCTTCGGGCGTTGTCTCCAGCGTGGCGCGGTCAATGCCGTAGGCGGCGCAGGCTTTCACATGCAGCGGCATTTCCACATGTACCAAAGCGTGCACCGTGGCGCTGGCTGCTGCCATTTCATCCAGCGTATCGGCTTTGGCAGCCGCCAGCGCCCAGGCGCGCGCAAAATGAATCAGGAAAACATAATCCTGCCGCAGATAATGCAGATAGCTGTCTTGCGGCAGCGATCCGTCGCGCAAGCCTTCGACAAAGGCGTGATGCGTATAGCGGTCCCAATCCTGCCCCGCGCCCGCACGCCAAAGCGTGAAAGCGCGGCCATAGTCCGTTGCTGTCATTGCGCGGGCTCGGCTGTCACGTCGACCACCAGATCGGCGGCGGCAATAGCTGCATCGACAGCACCTTGGGCGACCAGAAACGCTTCAAACCGCGTGTAACGGCCATGGTCCACGGCAGCGGGGCGGGTGGCAAAGCGCGGCCAGGTATCGCCCCAGGCGCGGGTGTTCAGCTCGTTGCGCAACTCGGCGCTGGTGGCGAAGAATATTTCACCGGCACCTTCAGGATCGTTCAGGATGTCGGCAGTAGCGCGTTCGGTAGCCAGCAGGAACCGGGCGATCATATCGCGGTTCAAATCCTCGGCCCGGGCGACATAGATCAACTCATCATAAGATGGCACGCCTTCGGCCTCGGGGTAGAAACAGCGTCCCTCAACGCCTTCAATGTCCATCTGATTCAGTTCGAAATTGCGAAACGCGCCTATGACGCCATCCACCTGACCCGACATCAACGCAGGCGAGATCGACCAGCCGATGTTGATTTGTTCGACATCATCGCTGGACACGCCATTATGGGTCAACATAGCCGACAACAGTATTTCCTGCACACCGGCCACGGCAAAGCCCACTTTGCGTCCTGCCAGATCGGCAACCGATTGCACCGGCCCATCGGCGCGCACCACAAGACAGGTCAGCGGCGTTTCGATCAGCGTGCCAACGCGCACCAGGTCCAGCCCTTCGCGCCGGTTCAGGTGCAGTTCGGGTTGATAAGATACGACAAGGTCAACCCGCCCCGCCGCAACCATGCGCGGGGGATCGTTGGGATCGGCGGGGGTGACCAGCTCCACTGCAAGCCCCGCTTCCGCGAAGTACCCCAGTTCTTCAGCCAGGATAATCGGTCCGTGATCGGGGTTGATGAACCAATCCAGCATCACGGTCATTTTGTCTTGGGCAAAGGCGGGGGTGACCATCAGGGAAAGGGCGACCGCGGCAAGAAGGTGTTTCATTGATGTCTCCGGTTTAGGGTTTGGGATCAAGTATTGGGCAGCGCCAGCAGTGCGATATCACCTGCCCAGCGGTTGCGCAGAGCGGTACAGGCGTGATGGGCGCGCAGGCCGGTGCGGCAGGCCAGCACGATCCGCGTGCCGTGGGGCGGCAAGGCCAGATCGGGCAAGCCTTCGGGCGGGATATGGAGGGCGGTTGCGCGGAAGGGGGTGGGGATCTCGCTGCGCAGGTCGATCACCATATCCTGGGGAGTGATCTGGCTGGTGGCGATGAAGGCTGCGGGGTTGTCAGGCTCCGGCGCGCCGTCAAAGCGAAAGCCTGACATGCGCCAGCTTGCTGCGTCCAATATCATCATCTGGCCCAAGGGCGAGGGCACCATATCCAGCAAAATCGCCAATGCCATTTGAGCCTGCATGGCTCCGATCATGGCTACCACAGGCCCCAGCACCCCAGCGGTTGCACAGGTTGCGGCACTGCGCGGCAGATCCGGGAAAATGGCGCGCAACGACGGTGCCGTAGCGCAAAAGCCCCCCACATAGCCCGACAGGCCCAGGGCCGAGGCAGAAATCAAGGGTTTGCCAGCGGCAAAAGCGGCGTCCGATAGCGTAAAGCTGGTGGCGAATGTATCGGCGCAATCCAGAACCACATCGGCCTGGGCCACCAAAGCGGGCGCATTTTCGGGGGTCAGCCAATCAACAATCGGGTGCAGGGTGACATCGGGGTTCAGCGCGCCCACGGCACCGGCGGCGACTTGTGCCTTGGGACGGCCCATGTCCTGCATCCGATAAAGCGGCTGGCGGTGCAGGTTGCTCTCAGTCACCTCGTCGCCGTCGATCAGGGTGATCGTGCCGACCCCGGCGCCCACAAGATATTGCATCACTGGAACGCCAAGGCCACCCGCCCCCGCAACCAGAACATGGGCCGCGCGCAACCGCGCCTGACCTTTCGCGCCCACCTCGGGCAGGGCAATCTGGCGGGCATAGCGGTTCATGCGGTTGCCTTCAGCCAAGCCCGTATCCGGGCATCAGGGTCGGCGTTCAGGGTGATATCCGTCACCACCGCCACCGTATCGGCCCCTGCGGCAAAGGCACCCAGCGCGCGTTCCACCGACATGCCACCGATGGCGCACAGCGGGATATCCCCCACAAGGGTTTTCCATTCGGTCAGCCGATCAAGGCCCTGTTCGGTCCATTTCATCTGTTTCAGAATGGTCGGATAGACCGGACCCAAGGCGATATACTCAGGGGCCAGAGCCAATGCGCGGTCCAGTTCCGCACAATCATGGGTCGAAACCCCCAGCTTCAGGCCCGCGCGGCGGATCGCGGCGATATCGGCGGTGTCCAGATCCTCTTGCCCCAGGTGCAACCAATCAGTGCCCAGCTCAATCGCCAGTTGCCAGTGATCGTTGATCACCAGCGTCGCGCCATGTTGACGGCAACAGGCCAGTGCTGTGGAAATTTCGGCGCGCAGGGTCTGTTCGGGCTGGTCCTTGATGCGCATCTGCACAAGCCGCACCCCAAGGGGAACGGCCCGCGCCACCCAATCGGCGCTGTCGAATACGGGGTAAAAGCGGGGCAATGTCATAGCCAGGCCTTTCCGATGAGGGGCGTTGAAGGCACGGCCATATCGCGCACGCCCATCGGGCCGGACGCCGCGGCCAGTGCGCCCGCCTGCGCCGCCTGGGCAAAGGCGCGCGCCATGGCGGCCGGATCATCCGCCTCGGCCACGGCGGTGTTCAGCAGGATCGCGTCATACCCCAGCTCCATCGCTTGCGCCGCATGGCTGGGCAGGCCAAGACCCGCGTCGATCACCATGGCCACATCGGGAAAGGCCGCGCGCAGGGTGCGCAAGCCGTGAATGTTGTTCAGCCCCATCCCCGAGCCGATGGGCGCGCCCCAAGGCATCAGTACCCGGCAGCCCGCATCGACCAGCCTTGCAGCAAGCACCTGATCTTCGGTTGTATAGGGGAACACCTTGAAACCATCGGCGCACAGCACCTCGGCAGCTTCAGCCAAGCCAAAAGGATCGGGTTGCAGCGTGTCAGCATTGCCGATCACCTCGAGCTTGATCCAGTCGGTTTGAAAATATTCGCGCGCCATCTGGGCGGTGGTGATCGCCTCACGCGCAGAATGGCAGCCGGCCGTGTTGGGAAGTAGGTGCACGCCAAGGCTGCGCACAATGTTCCAGAACGCTTGACCCGCCCCCCGTTCGCGCCGCAGTGATACCGTGGCAACCGACGCACCGCTTTCGCGGAATGCAGCCTCCATTTCCGACGGGGAGGGAAAGCGCGCCGTCCCCAGCATCATTGGCGTTTTCAGGGTTTCTCCATAGAAATCGCGCATGGCTTAGCCCCCCTGCATTGCTGTCAGAACCTCAAGCCGATCACCGGGCGACAGGGCTGTGTCGTTGCGCGCTGCCGCAGATACGAAGGTGCCGTTCAGTGCCGTTGCTACCCGCGCTTCCCCCAAACCCAGTTCTGCAAGCGCCTCGCCCATATTTGTCGCGGCGACATCCCGCTGTTGGCCATTCACTTCAATCTTCATCAAACAGATCCCCGGTCTTGCCAGTTAAAAGGTATTCCGCCGCTTGTTCCGCCAGCGCCGGTGCCATCAGAAAACCGTGCCGGAACAACCCGTTCAGGTGCAAAATAGGCCCTCTGCGGAGCACGCGCGGCACATGGTTGGCAAAGGCCGGGCGCAGATCAGCACCTATTTCGACGATTTCGGCCTCGGCAAAGCGCGGGTCCAACGCATAGGCGGCTGACAGTAGCTCCAGCGCCGAGCGCGCCGTCATCGGGCCTCGCGCAGCACTTTCGATCTGCGTGGCGCCCAGCATGAACAATCCGTCCGCGCGCGGCACCACATATAGCGGATGGCGTGGATGCAGCAGGCGAACGGGCCGCGACAAGACAATTTCGTCCGAGTGCAACACGATCATTTCGCCCCGCACGCCGCGTAGCCCCGGCAAATCGTCCGCTGCTGCCAGACCACGGCAATCAATCACTGGGCCACTCAGGGTTGCAGGCTCGGCCTCGCCGGTTTCAACAACGACACCGGCATCTGAAAGTGTTCGCGCCAGATCAGACAGTGCCAGTCGGGGGTCTAGATGCGCCTCCGCGGCAAAGAACAGCCCGCGCCGGTGCAGTCCCGCAAGATCGGGTTCAAGCGCTGCAATCGCAGCCGCATCGCAGGCGGTTTTGCCGTCGGTCCGCGCGGCAAAACGGTCCAGCTCGCGTCTGTCCCGCTCTGGCGCGAGGACAAGCGTGCCATTCCTGGTCACGCGGGTCACTTCCGCCCAGAGCCGGACTGCCCCGCGCCCGTGGGCCACCACCGGCAGCTCGGCCGTAGCGCCTTCGCACTCGGGGGCCAGCATCCCGCCAGCCCACCAAGAACAGCCATGCGGTCCAGGCGGCCCGGCCCGGTCGACCAGCCGGGGGTGTAGACCGCGTGCCAGACAGGATCGCGCCGCCCAAAGGCCAGCTACCCCCGCGCCGATGATCGTAACATCACTCATTGGGCCAGACCGTGTGGAAATGGTGGACCGGGCCATGTCCGCCACCAATGTTCAATCGGTCTGCCGCGGCTATGGCACCTTGCAGATAGGCATGGGCGGCGCGCACCGCCTCGGGCAGGGGCGCACCGCGCGCCAGCCCGGCCGCGATAGCCGCCGACAGCGTGCAACCTGTTCCATGTGTGTTGCGCGTGGCGAGCCGTTGCGCCGACAGCTGCAGAACGGCCTCGGGCGTGACCAGCAGATCGACGCAATGCGCCCCAACGCCATGGCCCCCCTTCATCAGCACCGCCCGCGGGCCCAGTGCCAGGAGCGCACGGCCCTGTTCCAGCATAGAGGTCTCATTCACGGCCTCGGGCGCGTCCAGCAATCGCGCCGCCTCGGGCAGGTTCGGGGTCAGCAGATCGGCGAGCGGCAGCATACGTGCGCGCAGTACCGCAACCGCATCATCGGCCAAGAGCGCGTCGCCGGATTTCGCCACCATTACAGGATCAAGAACCACCGGTGCCGCGCGCCCGGCCAGACCATCGGCGACGGCGCCAATCGCGTCCGGCTCGCCCAGCATCCCGACCTTGATTGCTCCGATCACCAGATCGTCAAAGACCGCGTCCATCTGGGCCCGGATCATCGCCGGAGCCACCGCCATCACCGCAGTGACAGCTCGGGTGTTCTGCGCAGTAATCGCGGTCAGAACGGTGGCACCATAGACGCCCAATGCGCTGAAAGTCTTGAGATCGGCCTGAATCCCCGCGCCACCGCCACTGTCAGATCCTGCAATCGTCAACGCCTGAAAAGCCACACAAGCCCCCATTTAAAAACAAGGGCCAAAAGCGTCGTGGTACGGAATATGAAAGGCTGCGATTTCCACAGCTTTGCTCCGTTCCCTCCGCCGGCATGACCCGGATCAGGTTCGATGGATCGGCTTTCGCCTCTCAGCCATTACGGCACCCCAACGGATAAACGAATCATAGTTCCCAGCGCACAGCAAGTCAAACCGATTGGCCGGAGGGGCATTGTCAGAGTAACTCGGTTCGTTCGCAATTGCAGCAAGTCGATCCATCTTGTCATGTGCCAACCATCTGCCACTCTGCAAGGGCGGCGGCACGGTTCAGCTTATAATTTTCGCGGGAATAGAGATGGCGCTCCTGATTGAATTGGTTGTAGACAACTGATTGAATAGCGACGAATTTCTGCAAACTTCGCATGCGCCTGAAACGAAGCATGGCCCGTTCTCGTCGACGAAACGGCTGGTGAGAATTCTCTGCTCTGTTGTTTAACCAGCGGCCCGTTTCCTGTTTGTCGGCGTTGCCAATGACTTTCATGGCGGCGCCATAGGAGCGGAGCTTGTCGGTTACAATCACATGCGGTCGATCATGCCGTTTCATCAATTTTTTGAGGAATCTCAATGCTGCCTTGCGATCCCGGCGCTTTGTGACACAGGATTCCAGCACCTCGCCTTCGTGATCAACAGCCCGCCAAAGGTAATGCGTTTGTCCGTTGATTTTCACAAAGACTTCGTCCAGATGCCATTGCCAATTTGAGTAGG
>CAYXXQ010000125.1:0-9069 GCA_964469075.1 uncultured Rhodobacter sp. | reverse complement strand
TCGCTGGATGCCTGCGTTGAAACCATGCGCCAGACCGGGCTTGATATGTCCGAAAAGTATAAAGAAACCTCGCTTGGTGGTCTCGCCGTTAACGTGCCGAACTGTTAATCCGGCAGGCAGCCAAGCGCCATAAGCACCGCGCGCAAATGCCCGGCGGACAGGATCACCAGCATATTGCGGTGTTCAAACCGCAGCGTCACCACAGGTGCTGCCGTCCGGTTTGATGTCCCGATCCGCCCCATCGGCGAAAACTGCAAACCCTTGATCGGCCATTCCAGCCCCGCGCTTTCACCCTGGCAATCACCCATCGGAAACAGCGACACCCTGCTGCCAACCGGCAAGCGCAGCACCATTTTCTGCGGCGCCAGAAACACCAGATCACCGGCGCTTATAATAACAACCGGCAAATCAGGATAGCACGCCAGCGCGTTCATCGCCGCCATCGAGTGATCCAGCCGCGATCCCGTCACGCCCAGCGCCAACACAAAAGGCGCGGTCAGTGAATAAAGACATTTCTCAAAATCGGTGCTGGTCTGTTCACTGATCTTGAAAACCGGCACCTTTGGCAGGCGATCTTGCAGATCATTGCTTGAGTCCATATCTCCGATAACAGCGTCGGGTTGAAGGCCCAGATCAAGCGCGTGGGTCGCGCCAATATCAGCGGCCAGCAAATAGGGTGCCAGCGCCAGCGCCCGCCTGATTTGCGGCCCATCCACCTGACCACCGCCTAAAATCGTGATTCCGGTGGTCGAATGAACAATCTTTTCTTTCATGGCGCATTGATGCGTGAACCGTGAACAAAGATCAATTTTTTGTATACGATTTATACCTAAAAAGCGTGAAATCACTTGGTTCAACCCGGAAACTCATGGTAATTTGATCCTCAGGTTGGGGGAGAAAGCGGCGAGTGAATGGTAGTCTCGAACAAAGTCCTGACCGTAACCTACGGCACATTTTCCTGTACCCTGGAAGGTTTTGACGACCCTTTCACCACGCTACAGATGGTGGCGGAATACTTCCGAAAGCTGGCAGCCGAGGACAGGCATTTTGGTGGTGTACCGCAAATGCCCGACACCGAAACCCTGCGCCGCATCGCCGAAGAAAACAATCCGAATGTGATCAATGCCGAGGTCGGTGAAAACGGCATCGTCCTGCGCCAGGCCGCCGCCGCTGCCGCCCCGTTCGCCGATGAATATGCCAAAGGCGAGGCCAAGGTTGAAGAACCCGACGCCGACTTCAAAGAAGACACCGCCGCAGACTCTACTAAAGACACCGACGCGCCGCTGGTGTTTGACAGCCAGCGCAACGATGCCGCTGATGATAAAGTTGCTGACGAGGCCGACACCGAAACTGAAGACCATGAAACCGCCGACCACCGCAACACCCTCAAAAAGGCCGGCCTGCTTGCTGCTGCCGTGGCTGGCCCGTTAACCTTCTTCCGCTCTTCACGCCCACATGACGAAGTTGAGGATGAGGCTGACGAGGAAGATAAAGAAACCGAAGCTGCGATAGACGACGACACCAGTGATCAGGATGACAGCGATCAGGAAGAACCGGCAGAAGCCCCGGTCGCCACATCGCGTGGGCGCCAGAAATCGGTCGAGGAAACCCTCGCCGCGATCCGCCTGAACGTCCGCCGCGCTGAATCCGAAATCGCCCTGGCCGATGGCGAAGATGACAGCGACGCCGAAGAAGATGATGACGAGGTTGCCGAGGACACTTCCAGCGAAGACACCGCTAGCGAAGCCGAACATCCGGAAACGACAGCCGAAGAACCGCTGATCCTGACCGAAGCCATCGCCGAAGATGCGGTTGCTGAAGAAGACGAAATCGACACACCAGACGAAGACGCCGCCGCCAAAGCCCAGGCCGAGGCCAACGGCATCGACGCCATCGGCCGCGCCATCGAAGCCGCGTTGGGCAAAGAAGCCAACAGCAGCTTTGCCGCGGAAACCGCAGAAGATGAACCGGAAGCGGTGGAACCAGAAGCCGCCGAGGCCGACGCGATAGAAGAAGACGCCACCGAAGAGGTCGTGGCAGCTGAAGTTGAAACCGCAGACCCAGACGACAGCGAAGAAGAAACCGCCTTCGTCGAAGACGGCACACCTAGGCTTGAAGAGGCGGAAATCGCCCAGGAAGAGACCGCCGAAGCCCTTGAAACTGAAACCCCTGAAACAGCCGAAATTTCCGAAGAAGAAATCGAAACAGACGCCGAGGCAGAACCCGCCGCCCCCTCCTCCCTGACACCGGAAGAAGAGGATGAGCTGGCCCGTGATCTTGAGGCCGCGATGGCCGCTGGCCTTGACGACGCGGACGACACTGAAGCCGAGGCCGAAGAGGTCGCCGCCGAAGCGGAACTCGATCAGGAAGAAACTGCGGAAGTTGCGGCAGAACTCGGAGCGCAAGCCGAAGTCCAGCCCGAAACCGAAATGCCGGAAGAAGAGGCCGCGGAAGCCGCCGAACGCGCCCGGGTCGAAGCCCACCGGCTGAAAGTTCGCCGCGAACGCGCTGCCGCTTTGCTGGCCAATACCGAGAACGAAACCGCCAGCGGCATGGATCTTGACCGGTTGCTGACCGCGACCCAGACCAAGATGGACAAGCCCGAACAAATCCGCCGCATCAACGCGCTTGATCAACTGAAAGCTGCCGTCGCCGCGACCGAGGCTGAAAAGCAAATCAACCTGCGCAGCCCGTCCAGCAAGGACGAGTTGGAAGACGAAACCGCCGCCGATCTGGCCGCCTACCGCGACGATCTGCGCCGCGCCACCGACCAGGCCCGCATGGGGCGGCTGCACTCCACAGCCGCGCCGCGCCCGGAACAACCGCCGCTAATTCTGGTGTCAGAGCAACGGATCGACAATTCAAACGGCCTGCCCCAGACTGACCAGCACGAAGCCCCGCGCGAAGTTGCTGAAACCGACGGCAATCTGGCCTTGAAACGCGATTTCCACGCCGAACCGGCCCAGGAAGACGAATATGGCGAAATCCAGGGCATCCCTGCCGACGCTTTCGCCGAAGCCACCGATTTTGAAGATTTCGTCGAACGGATCGGCGCCTTTGACCTCCAGGAATTGCTGGAAGCCGCGGCCGCTTATACTTCGATCGTTGAGGGGAAAACCCGGTTTTCCCGGGCTCAGGTGATGACCAAACTGGCCAAAATCAACACCCATGACGCCTTCAGCAAAGAGGCCGGTCTGCGCGCCTTTGGCAAATTGCTGCGCGAAGGCAAGATCCTGCGGGTCCAGGACGGCCAGTTCGCGATTTCCAAAGCCTCACGCTTTTCAATCGCGTCACGGTTTGAAGAATAAGACCTGATTAAACCGTTTTGTGATTGCCCTGAAACCGGCCCATCGCAAGACGCAAAGTTCCCTCCTCAGGGGTGCGGGGGGATCACTCCTTCGGGGTTGATCCCCCCGCAATCTGATTCTCAGCGGCGGGCGGGGTTTCAGCATCCGGATCAGCCTGGCCTATCCCTAGAAACACCCGTTTCAGCGGGAACACCCACAACACTCCAAGGCCGATATAGATCGCCAACTCCAGCAGGATCGGCGGGCGGTTGAACAGCGCCACCACGTTCAACGCGACGATGATATATAGCGGCAAGCCAATCAGCAGGATCAGCAGCGACCAACGACGGCGGGCTTTGTAAGACAGGGCCATCAGTCAGCAAACGGGTCGGTGACAAGGATCGTATCCTCGCGCTCGGGGCTGGTTGACAGCATCGCGACGGGGCAGTCGATCAGTTCCTCCACCCGGCGGACATATTTGATCGCAGCGGCAGGCAAATCGGCCCAACTGCGCGCGCCTTCGGTTGATTCTGACCATCCCGGCATCTCTTCATAGATCGGCTGGCATCGGGCCTGCTGATCGGCAGCGGTCGGCAGATAATCCAGCCGCCTACCATCCAGATCATAGCCAACGCAGATTTTCAACGTCTCAAACCCGTCCAGCACATCAAGCTTGGTTAAGGAAATGCCGTTAACCCCGCTGGTCGCACACGTCTGACGCACAAGGCAGGCATCAAACCAACCACACCGCCGTTTGCGCCCGGTGGTGGTGCCAAATTCATGGCCCCGCTCGCCCAGACGCTGGCCGTCGTCATCATCAAGTTCCGTTGGGAACGGGCCTTCGCCCACCCGCGTTGTGTAGGCCTTGACGATGCCCAGCACGAAATCAATGCTGCCCGGCCCGATCCCGGTGCCAGTCGCCGCTTGGCCTGCGATCACGTTCGAGGAAGTGACATACGGATAAGTGCCGAAATCAATATCCAGCAACGCCCCTTGCGCGCCTTCAAACAGGATGCGCTTGCCGGCCTTGCGCTGCTCGTTCAGCACTTTCCAGACCGGGGCCGCATATTCCAGGATCCGCGGCGCAACCGCGCGCAACTCAGCCAGCAGCGCCGTTTTATCAATCGCCGTAAGACCAAGCCCGGCCCTTAACGCATTGTGATGCACCAAGGCCCGGTCGACCCGCAACTCCAGCGTCGCCGCATCAGCCAGATCGGCCACCCGGATCACCCGGCGCCCCACCTTGTCTTCATAGCAGGGGCCAATGCCACGCCCGGTCGTGCCGATTTTCGCGACCGAGTTCTGATCCTCGCGGGCGCGATCCAACTCCCCGTGAAAGGGCAGGATCAGCGGAGTGTTTTCCGCGATCATCAAGGTTTCCGGCGTGATTTCAACGCCTTGGCCACGAATGGCGTCGATCTCGTTCAGCAGGTTCCAGGGGTCCAGCACCACGCCATTGCCGATCACCGACAGCTTGCCGCCGCGGACAACGCCAGACGGCAGCGCGTGCAGTTTGTAAACCTCGCCATCGATCACCAGGGTATGGCCGGCATTATGCCCGCCCTGAAACCGCGCGATAATATCGGCGCGTTCGCTTAACCAATCGACGATTTTGCCTTTGCCTTCGTCACCCCATTGGGCGCCGACCACCACTACATTGGCCATGCCAGAAGACCTTTCTTGCCACTGAAAAACTCGATGACCCCTATAACCGGGCGCCGACGCGGTTGAAACCTCAAAATCGTCGCGCTATCAGGGCAGCAGGGCTTGCAGCCAAATGCAGGCAAAACCGGAGGAGCATTTGATGACAGGCTTTCTGACACGCTGGGCGCTGGCCTTTGGATTGCTCAGCCTGACCTATAACCCGACTGAGTGGAATTACTTCAGTTGGGCCAGTGACAATCTGCGCGAGCAGACTGCAATCGCGGTGCTGGTCGGGCTGTTGCTTATGGCGGGCTATATCATTTACCTGCGCGCGACCTTGCGTTCAATCGGGCTGATCGGCATGGGCCTGGTCGGGGCGATCGTCGCCTCCTGCGTTTGGGTGCTGATCGACCAGGGGATCATCTCACTGCAATCGGCTGAGTTCAAAATCTGGATCGCGCTGGTGTGTTTGTCCTTCGTGCTGGGCATCGGTCTCAGTTGGTCGCATGTCCGTCGCGCCGTTGCCGGGCAGTATGACATGGACGATGTTGACGAATAGATGCAACCGCGGGCAATTCCGCATTGGGCGGTTGCATTCCCGTTGGACAAGTCGCAAATAACAGGCTAGACCCCCCCCGGTCGCAAACCTGCCTAAGCTGAACGGACGTTTTACGCATGGAAAACATCATTCTGGTCATCCACCTAATCTTGGCCCTGTGCCTGATCGGTGTCGTCCTTTTGCAGCGCTCCGAAGGTGGCGGTCTTGGGATCGGCAGCGGCGGTGGCGGCGCTATGTCTGGCCGCTCGGCCGCATCGGCCCTGTCGCGTCTGACCTGGATTTTCGCAGCCGCGTTCATCACAACTTCGATCGCATTGACCGTCATTGCGGCCTCTAACGCCGCAGGCGACAGCGTGATCGAACGGCTTGGCACCGAAACCGATACCACCCCGACACCGGCTGTGCCCGCAGCCCCTGCCGGGTTGGACGGCAACTTGTTGCCACCGTCAACCGATGATGCCCCGGCAACGCCGCCAAAAGCGACCGAGTAACCGGAAAAACCTGAACCGCTACAAGTGGTTGTCACGCTGCCGTAAAAATCCACAGGATATTGCGGCAGCCTGCTTGCCTATTTGTTGCGAATCCCATATATGTCAAATCCCGTGATAGATGGGCTATCCACACGGGATTCGGCCCATAACATTCTGATTTCACGGGGGTTTCCGCAACCGATGGCACGATTTATCTTCATCACCGGGGGTGTTGTCTCCTCGCTTGGCAAGGGGCTGGCATCTGCGGCGCTGGGTGCATTGTTGCAATCGCGGGGCTTTTCAGTCCGCCTGCGCAAACTTGACCCATATCTTAACGTTGACCCCGGCACGATGTCGCCGTTTGAACATGGCGAAGTGTTCGTCACCGATGACGGGGCCGAAACCGACCTTGATCTTGGCCATTACGAACGCTTCACCGGGGTCGCCGCGCGCAGCACCGACAGCGTCAGTTCCGGGCGGATTTATTCGACCGTTCTGGAAAAGGAACGGCGGGGCGATTACCTGGGCAAAACCATCCAAGTCATCCCGCATGTTACCAATGAAATCAAAGACTTCATCTCCATCGGCGAAGACGAGGTCGACTTCATGCTGTGCGAAATCGGTGGCACGGTGGGCGATATCGAAGGCCTGCCCTTCTTTGAAGCGATCCGCCAGTTCGGCCAGGAAAAACCGCGCGGCGAATGTATTTTCATCCATCTGACACTGCTGCCCTACCTTGCGGCCTCGGGCGAATTGAAGACCAAGCCGACCCAGCATTCGGTTAAGGAACTCCGCTCAATCGGCCTCGCCCCGGACATCCTGTTATGCCGCTCGGAACATCCGATCCCGGTCAAGGAACGCGCCAAGCTGGCGCTGTTCTGCAACGTCCGCGAAGATGCGGTGATCGAGGCGCGCGACCTCAAATCCATCTACGAAGCCCCGCTGGCCTATCACGAAGTTGGCCTCGACAAAGCCGTGCTGTCCGCCTTTGACATTTCTCCTGCCCCCAAGCCCCAACTGGCCAAGTGGCAGGACGTGGCCGATCGGGTTTACCACCCGGATGGCGAAGTGCGGGTCGCGATTGTCGGCAAATATACCCAGCTTGAAGACGCCTATAAATCCATCGCCGAGGCGCTGACCCACGGCGGCATGCACAACCGCGTCAAGGTGCGGTCAGAATGGATCGACAGCGAGCTGTTTGAAAGCGAAGACCCGGCCCCGTTGCTGGAAAAATTCGATGCAATCCTAGTGCCCGGCGGCTTTGGCGAACGCGGCACCGAAGGCAAAATAAAAGCCGCCGAATTCGCCCGCACCCGCAAAGTCCCCTATTTCGGCATCTGCCTTGGCATGCAAATGGCGGTGATCGAAGCGGCACGAAACCTGGCCGAAGTTGACGATGCTGGCTCGGAAGAATTTGATCACGAGGCTGGCGGCAAACGCTTTACCCCGGTGGTTTACCACCTGAAAGAATGGGTCGAAGGCAACCGCACGATCCAGCGCAGCCAGACCGACGACAAGGGCGGCACGATGCGGCTGGGGGCCTATAACGCCACCCTGAAAGAAGACAGCCAGGTCGCGCGCATCTATGGTGCCACCGCGATTTCCGAACGCCACCGCCACCGCTATGAGGTCGACCTCAGCTACCGCGAACCGCTTGAAGCCAAGGGCATGGTCTTTTCCGGCATGTCCCCCGATGGCAAGCTGCCCGAAATCGTCGAACTGCCCGATCACCCCTGGTATATCGGCGTCCAGTTCCACCCCGAGCTGAAGTCAAAACCCTTCGCCCCACACCCGCTTTTCGCCGATTTCGTGCGCGCAGCGGTCGCCCAATCCCGGCTGGTCTGATCAAGGATCGCCCGCCGGGCTTGAACCCGGCCACCGATCTGCCTAACCATAGCGGGGCTTGAAAACCAAAAAGGGACGCGCAATGGCCAAAGGGTACTGGGTTGCCAATGTCGAGGTACACGACCTTGACGAATACAAGAAATACGTCGCCGCCAACGCAGTGCCATTCACCAAATATGGCGCGCGGTTTCTGACCCGTGGCGGGCGGCATATCGTGCCCGAGGGCAAGGTAAACTCCCGCGTGGTGGTGATAGAATTCAAGGATTACGACTCCGCGATCGCCTGTTATAACTCGCCTGAATATCAGGCCGCGATTGGCCTGCGCCGCGATGTTGCTGAAAGCAATCTGGCGATTGTCGAAGGCTGGGATGGCTAAAGCGTTTCGAGGAAAACTTGAGACATCGCGTATAGCCAAAAGCCCGAGAACGCGAAGCGTGGCAGGGTTTTGGTGATTCAAGTATTTCTAGAAACGCTATTAGTCTGGAAAAATACCGCTGCTCAACCTAGGTTGCTAACATGATTTCATTGCTGAAACGCCTGACCGCCCCCACCCCGGACCCGCTTGACACACAGGACGTCAACCGCGCGCTGGCCGCCCTTTTGGTGCGCGTCGCCCGCGCCGACCACGCCTATGACATGGTCGAAGTGGCCGAGATTACCCGCCTGCTGATGGACCGCTTCAAGCTGGACCACCAGGCCGCCGAAGATCTGCGGGCCGAGGCGGAAGAAATTGAGCAGGACGCCCCTGACACCGTGCGCTTCACCCGCGCAATCAAGGACGCTGTGGCCTATGACGACCGCGCCAGCGTGATCGAGGATCTATGGCAAGTGGTGCTGTCAGACGGGGTGCGCGACCATGAAGAAGACGGGCTGATGCGCCTGATCGTTAACCTTTTGGGCATCAACGACCGCGACAGCGCGCTGGCGCGGCAACGGGTTCTGGCCCGGCGGGTATGATCGCCAGCCTTGGCATGTATGACCGCCCGGAAACCGCAGCCGCGACCAATCGTTTCTGGGCTTTCATTCGCGATAACTTGCGCGAAAACGGCCTGGATGCACCAGACCACTTAGACCGCGACACACCGTTCTGGGAAACCTGGGAAAGCCCGGATCTGCTGGTCAGCCAAACCTGCGGGCGCCCCTACCGGTTAAAGCTTGCAGATCACGTCACCCTGATCGGCACCCCGGATTTCGGCCTGAAAGATTGCCCACCGGGCTATTACCGCAGCCCTTTCGTCGTGCGCGCCCGCGACCCCCGGGTGCA
>CAYXXQ010000124.1:0-9076 GCA_964469075.1 uncultured Rhodobacter sp. | reverse complement strand
TAAGCACCAGATAGCTGATTAACGTGCCGGACAAGGCCAATCCCATCGGAAAATCTTTGCCGGCTTTCCAAGATTTCCATTCCGGTGTCAGCCGTTGGATCGCGGGAATGCGGGAAAATGCGCGGTGAGTGACGAAGGCTGCCAACAGCATTGCGGCGAACAGTATGACGATCAGGCGCAAGTCCTGAAATGCGATGAAAGGCGCCATTGCGGCGGCGTATTTGGCGTCACCACCACCGACCAGACGCAAGGCATTGGCCACAAAGCCGACCGCCAGAACAACTGCCAAATGCAAAAATCGCCATAAATAGACGTCAAAGGGCAGGGCAATAAACCCGAAAACCACGAATCCGGCAACCAGCAAAAGCACCGCCCGGTTGGTGATTTTCATATACTTAAGATCGCTCCAGGCGATCCAAAGGCCAATCGGCAGGGCGGGGATAAGCAACCAGATTTCAGAGGTCATCGCGAAGCCCCGGTGATTTCAAATACGTCAGGAGTTTTTCAGCGCGGCCAAAGTGCGAACGGCCTCATCAAAATGCTGGGGATGAATATCAATCGCATCTTCCAACAGGCCGCGACCAATATCAATGTCGCCCTGGCGAATGGCGCTGATGGCCATCGTGTGCATCAGTTCTGCCTTTTCGATCTGGTTCATGCGGATCACCGGCAGGGAGTATTTCCGCTGCGCGGCCCGTGCCAGAACCAGGTTGTTTTTGGCGGTAAACAAATCCTTGTCGTAGGTGATCGCTTCCAAAAACAGCTTTTCAGCCTCAGGATAATCGCCGCGCGTCAGTTTGGAATAGCCCCAATTGTTCAAAACCCCGGCAGGCTTGGTCGTCAGCCCGGCAGCGGTTTCATAAAAACTGTCGGCGCGTTTCCATTCCCTGTTGCTGTCAGCGATCATCGCTTCCAGGCGATAGCGTTTGTAGGTTTCAAAAGTCGGGGGCACGCGATCAAGCTGCTGTTCGGCGCGCTGCCATTCATTGGTTCGGATCAGCGCGTCGGCGTAGTTCACCCGATCAGCATGGGTGGCCTCTTTGTCGTCCACGAATTTGGCGAAAACCAAAACTGCTTCGGAAGCGCGCTGGGCGCGCACCAGTGACACCGCCAGCCCGCGCTTGAAATCAATGCGACCTGGTTCCTGGGTCAAGGCGCGCTGAAAATAGGTCACCGCCTCGTTCGGGTCAGCGACTGTCAGCATGATGTCGTTCAGATTGGCGGCATCAATGACATTGACGCCGTCGATTTCGCGATCGACATCGGGTGACTTGATTTTGTCACAGGCGGATAGGCCAAGTGCAGCCAAAAGGCTGATCACGGCGAAAGAAAAAAGTCGCATGAGCCGGACTTCCTCTACTGCTCGACACTCGATTCTGGTGTGCGCAGCAGCAGGTAACGACCGTTGCCCCGACGAACCAGTTCGAATTTGTTTTCGTTGCTTTCAGCATATTCGGTATTTTCAGCTTTTGCGATAGCAAGGCGCAAATTTTCGCGAATTTCATCGGAATTTCCGTCATCTAATGCGTAAGCGTTGCGAAAAACACGCCTTGCCTCGCCGTCTTCGCCCATTTCCATCAGGACGACACCCAGATTGTTCCAGGCCGGTACGAAATTCGGGTCTTTTTCAACCGCTTGGTCCAGCATTACCCGGGCTTGTTTCAACCGCCCGAGCCGCAGATTAGCCGAGCCAAGCGCGCTTAAAACATCGGCGTTCAACCCGTGTTCGCCGGCCGCGCGGGTATAGGCACTTAGGGCCAGTTCATATTCGCCCGCCGCCATCAGGCGATGGCCGACGATCAGCCCGTCGACAGCCTCGGACACGGTTTCAGTGCCTTTGGGTGGTTTCAGTCCGATGCGATTGTTTTCAAGCGCGCCATCGTCAGCGCGGCAACCTGCCAGCGCCAAAACCGTCGCGATAATCCCTACCCATTTCATCATGCCTGCCCGGCTTGTTATTGTTGTCCGACCACCAGCGTCAGATAAATATCGTAGATCGAAGGCCCGATCAGAATGATCATCAGCGGCGGTAGCGTGAACATCATTGTGCCGAGCGTCAGCTTAGTTGGCAAGACATTCGCCTTTTCTTCCGCCCGCATCACGCGTTTATCACGCATTTCTGACGCATAAACCCGCAACGCTTCGGAAATCGAGGTGCCGAAGCTGGCCGACTGGATCAGCACGGTCACAAAGGCTGAGATGTCCTGCTCCCCGGCCCGTTCGGCCATGTCACGCAAAACCACGACCCGGTCTTTGCCGGCCTTCATTTCATTGGCAACCATCTGGAACTCTTCTGACAAATCCGGGAAGCCCGGTTTGATTTCCCCCGCCACACGCTGGATCGACTGGTCAAGTGATTGCCCTGCCTCTACGCAAACCAGCATAAGGTCCAGCGCGTCGGGAAACCCTTCCTTCAGGTTGGTCATGCGGGTTTGGCGGCGCCGTTCGACCCAATAGGTCGGCAGGTAATAACCGGCCCCGGCTGGGATCAGGATTTTCATCAGGGTGGATTGCATGGTGGCGGTGTCAATCGTGATCAAAACGATCAGGATGCCGATAAACAGAAACCCGATTGCCAGAGCGAATTGCATGAAATGGAAGGTCCGCACGGCAGAGTGTTGGCGATAGCCCGCCTGCACCAGTTTCAATTGGGTCGATGAAAACGCCGATTGATCCTGGGGTTCAAGGAAGTTTGCGAATTTGTCAAGCTTGGGGCCTTTTTCTTCATAGCGAAGTTTTGGAAGATTCGGGGCGTCAGCCTTCTTCTTTTTATGCGTCTTGGCGTTGGTTTTGTTGATCCGATCCATCGGATCGACCTCACGCTTCAGCATGATCGGCAACGCCATCAGCACCAGCAGCAAGCCCAGCGCGCCCATGACATAAAATGGCCCCATCGGCCCGAACTGATCGGTCAGATAGGTCCAGCCCTGATCAAAATATTGGCTAATCTGCTCCATCATGCTGTCCTATACTTTGATGTTGACCATCATTTTCATGAAGATGTAATTGGTTGCCAGAAACACCCCGACGACCAGACAGGCGGGGATGAAATATTCGGTTTCCATCACCGCGTCATAGTAGTTTGGCTGCATTACGTTGATGCCAATCAGCGCCAGGATCGGAAAGGCCGACAAGAACATGCCGGACCATTTCGCCTCGGCGGTGATGGCTTTTACGCGACGAAACAGTTTGAACCGTGAGCGGATCACCTGCGCCAGACCGGCCAGGATTTCCGCCAGGTTGCCGCCAGATTTTTGCTGAATATTCACCGCGACCGCCAGAAAGCGCAGATCCTGCATGTCGATGGTTTCGGCCATCTTGTTCAGGCTTTCCGTGATGTCCATGCCGTAAGCCGCCTCATCCGCGATGATGCCAAATTCACTGCCAAGAGGGTCGGCAACCTCCTGGGCGACGATGTTGATGGCGCTTGAAAACGGGTGCCCAACCCGCAAGGAGCGCACCATTAGTTCCACCGCGTCAGGCAGCTGTTCTTCGATCAGCGACATCCGCGCCTTGGCCTTTTTATTCAGCCACATATAGACCGCGCCAAACCCCATCACGACCGAAACGCCGGCCCGTACAGGCAGCGAAGCCGAGGTCATGAATGTCAGCGCGATGAAGGCCGTGATGCCCAAAAGCACCATGACCATCAACAGGGCTTTGGGGCTGAAGGCGATGTTCGCCTTGGCGGCCTTGGCGCTGATCATCGACAGGATCGGGATTTTCACACCGTTGCGGTGCTGTTCGCGTTCCTTGCGCAGGGTTTCCAGCACCTGGTTGCGATCATTGCCTTTTTCCAGCAGATCAAGCCTGCGATTAACGCGGCTGTTCAGCCGAATGGATTTACCGAAGATGACCAGATAAAGGCCTTCGATCATTAACAGAACGGCGAAGAAAATTGCGCCATAGATGATTGGTTCCGGACTCATGCGACCCTCCTATTGCGCGGCTTTTTCGGTGTAGATGCTGTTGGGCAGTTCAAAGCCCGAGTGCTTGAACCGCTCCGAGAAGTGAGAGCGCAGTCCCGTCGCCTCAAACTGGCCCAGGATCTTGCCGTTTTCATCCAACCCGAAGCGCTGGAATTTGAAAATCTCCTGCATCGTGATAATCTCACCCTCCATGCCGGTAACTTCGGTGATTGACACCATTCGGCGCGACCCGTCCATCAGGCGCGTGGCCTGCACGATCAGATGCACAGCACTTGCGATTTGCGACCGCACGGCCTTCAGCGGCATATCAATCCCGGCCATTGCGACCATGTTTTCCAGGCGGCTGACGCCGTCGCGCGCACTGTTGGCGTGGATCGTCGTCATTGAACCATCGTGGCCCGTGTTCATCGCTTGCAGCATGTCGATCACTTCTTCGCCGCGGGTTTCGCCCACGATAATGCGGTCGGGCCGCATCCGCAGGGCGTTGCGCAAACAGTCGCGCTGGCTGACAGCGCCCTTGCCTTCAACGTTGGCCGGGCGGCTTTCCATCCGACCGACATGCACCTGTTGAAGTTGCAATTCGGCGGTGTCTTCGATCGTCAGGATGCGTTCATTATCGGCAATCATCGACGACAGTGCGTTCAGCGTCGTGGTTTTACCAGAGCCGGTGCCGCCTGAGACGATGATGTTCAGATGGCTGCCAACGGCGGCGCGCAGATAAAGCGCCATTTCCGGGGTGAAAGCACCAAACTTGATCAGCTCATCAATGCCCAGCTTTTCCTTGGTGAATTTGCGGATTGACACCAGCGCCCCGTCAACCGCGACCGGTTTGACCATCGCGTTGAAGCGCGATCCGTCCTGCAAACGCGCGTCAACATAGGGGTTGGATTCATCGACACGGCGGCCAACTGCCGACACGATCTTGTCGATCACCCGCATCAGGTGTTTTTCGTTCTTAAACTCGACCTGCGACAGTTCCAGTTTGCCGCCGCGTTCGATGAACACCTGTTTTGGGCCGTTAACCAGAATATCGTTGATCGTGTCGTCGCGTAAAAGATGTTCCAGCGGGCCAAGGCCGGTGACTTCGTCAAACAGCTCCTGATGCAGGATCGCGCGTTCGTCTTTGTTCAGAACCACGCCCATTTCCTGCAATCCGTCGGCACAGATTGCAGCGATTTCAGTCCGTAGATCGGATTCCGAGGCATATTCAAGCGCCGCCAGGTTCAACGTATCCAGCAAGCGTTTGTGCAATTCAACCCGGATGTCAGACAGACGCTCGCGCCGTTTCAGATCCTTCGGGCTTTGCACTGGGGCCGGGGCTGGTTTGGGCTTGGGCGTCGTTGTGATGGCAGTCTTTGGCTGTTGTTCAATAACCGGTTTTTCCGCCGGTCGCTCGAGGGCGGCGGCAGGGGCTGGTTTCAGCTCGGCTTTCTTATAACGTGAGAACATTTTCTGACCTCATTTACCCTATTGCAGCTTGATCATTTACAAGTTCGTGGATCGATTGCGCCAGTTTGGCGATTTCTTTACGCAGCGGATTTTTTGGTGCGGTTTCCAGGATCGGCAGACCGTGATCGCAGGAATTCAGGATCTGTTTCCCGCCATCGGGGAAGTGCAGTTCGATGTCGATATCCAGATTTTCAGCCAGACGTTTGATCCGACCGCGCCCGTTGATATCGGTGAATTTCGGAGCGTAATTCAGGATATAGCGGACCTTTTCCAGCGGCAGGTCTTCGGACTTTAACGCGCGAATGAAGCGCAAGGCGTTCTGGGCTGATCGCATGTCCATTTCCATCACCGCGAAATAGATGTCGGCGCGTTGCAGGATCGTTTCGGTCCAGCCAACCAAGGTTGTCGGCATGTCGATAATGACAAAATCATAGGCGGCGACGGCCATGTTCAGAATGTTGTCAACATCTTCAGGCGTCAGGATTTCCAACGGCAGGGCATCGGCCGGGGCGGTCAGGACGTCGAGTTGATCGTTGAACGACATCATCGCCTGGGCAAAGGCGTCTTCGTCCATCGCGGCGGTGTCTGACAGCAATTCATAAATCGCCTCGCGGCGCGGCAAATCAAGATAGGTTGAGACCGATCCGCCCTGCAAATCCAGATCAAGGATGCAGGCCTTCAGATCAGTTTTCTCGTTCAGCTTGGCGATTTCCCACGCCAGATTGACCGCAACTGTGGTCGCGCCAACGCCGCCGGCAAGGCCATAAACCGGCAGGATCGTACCGCTTCGTTTGCGGCCGCCACCAGTTTCGGTATGGGTGATCGCAGGCGCTGTTGGCTTGCGCAGACGTTCAATCGCGTCGTGCAGCGCGCCCTCGGGCAGCGGATAGGGGGCAAAATCATCGGCACCGCTGCGCAGCAACTGGTGCAGCGCTATTGGCGTCAGATCATGGGCAACAAGGATGGTTTTTACACCTGCGGCGGTCGCGGCGGTGATCAACTTGGTGACCGGGGCCAGGTCTTCCTCGTCCTTTTGATCGACTGCAACGGTGATGAAATCCAGCAAGCGGGCTTCGTCCGAGGACAAATAGGCAAGACCATCGTGGAAATCGAGGCCGCCCCAGCGTTCGCCAAGCTCGACCTCCATATCCTCGATCAGAAGATCAAAAGACTGGACGTCCCGCGCAATCGCGCAGGCGTCAATCCCGACCTCTTCTGTCTTTCTCAAGCCCATACTCGTTCGACCGCCACTTTCTTCTCACCCATACAAAACCACGTATGGGTAAAAATCTGTACAATTCCGGAAGCTTCCCTCTGGGCCTTAACTTTGCGGGTTTGATAAATTTGCCCTGCCCAGATGGAGAATCCTCCACCTTGAATAAGTGGCTTCCAACTGGGGCGATATTAGGGCTGAACCGTGAATTAATCGGATGCGGCGGTCGAGACAGAGTTCTCGGTATAGGTCCGATAAATCAGGGCTGCGTATTTGCCGTCAAGATCATCACCGATGAAATTACGTGCAAAACCAATGACTTCAGTAACGGTTCGGCGGTTGCGCCGCTCCCGCCCTTCGGTCACGATCAAAGGCTGGGTCTCACCAAAAGAGGCAACGGCCTCCAACCTGTTTGCCTGAATGCCCTGGGACACCAGATAGGCCACCGCGCGGTTGGCTCGGCGCAGTCCGAGGCGCTGGTTATAGGCCGCAGAGCCGACAAGATCGGTATGGCCGTAGACCCGGAATTTGATTTCCGGGAATTGTTTGATCCAACTGGCCTGTTTGGCCAGGATCGCGCGCGCTTCGGCATCAAGGCTTGCGCGGTTAAACTCAAAATTGATCATTGTCGGCACGTCTTTTTCAAACTTGCGCGACAAGTCCATCAATAGGCCGTTCTGATCGCGATAGGCCGACTGAACCAAGGTGTTGTTGGTGGTCGGATTGCCGAAATTGCCCTCGTCAACCTTCTTACCCGCCTCCCAGTTCAAAGCGCTGACGCCGCGGTTCAACGTGTTGTTGATCGGCGAACAGGAGGCCAAAAAAGTCAAGCCAATGACTAGTGCGATGCGGGAGGTTTTTATCTTAAACTTCATGGAGTTACTCCATCACATAGCCATAGGGCGCCTTCAGATCCTGGCTGGAAATATCGCTGATGACCTCGTCATTGCCGGTCTTGCCAGCGACTTTGCCCAGCAAGAAAAGCTCGGATTCTGAAGGGATGCGCACGCGATCGGTAGGCAGGGTTAACAACTCACCTTTGACCGGGGTGACAAGATGCGGCGTGACGATGATCACCAGCTCACTTTGCTGGCGGGTGTAGCTGGTACTGCGAAACAGTGCCCCCAGCACCGGAATGTCGCCAAGCCACGGCACCTGGCCGTTTAGATCGGTGAAATCATCCTGCAGCAGTCCGGCAATGGCAAAACTTTGGCCGTCGCGCATTTCCACGGTTGTTGAAGTTTCACGCTTTTTGAAGGCGTTAACCGAAATCCCACCGGCTTGTGTCACGGTGGTGGTCGTGTCGATGGAGCTGACCGAAGCTGTGATGTTCAGATTGATCAGATCGCCGTCGACCACGACGGGGGTGAAGCTAAGTTCAACCCCGAAAGGCCGGTATTGCACGGTCACGCCGGTATCGGTCGACACCGGGATCGGATATTCGCCGCCTGCCAGAAAACTTGCGGCCTGACCAGAGATCGCCACCAGATTAGGTTCTGCCAGGGTGCGGACCATGCCTTTGCTTTCAAGAGCTTCCAACAGCAACGACATCTGAATGCCGCCCGCGCTGAAGCCGATGCCAAGTGCACCGTTTGCTGTGGCTGCAGCATTGCCAAGACTGCTTGTCGGGTTGCCGCCGGTCACGCCATTGGCAAAACTGCCGGCCCCCGCGTCGACACCCGTTGCCGACAGGCCAAGGCTTGAAGACAGGCTTTTGCTGACGCTGCGCTGCATTTCGGCAAAACGCACTTTCAGCATCACTTGCTGGGTGCCGCCGACTGTCATCAGGTTGGTCACACGACCGGGCGCATAGCGTTCGCCAAGTTCCACGGCCAGGGACAGTTTGCGTTTGCCCGAAACGCGACCGCTTAGGACGATGCCGTCATTTGCGGTGCGCACTTCGATGTCTTCGCCGGGCAGAATTTCCTGCAAGCGTTCTTTGAATTCGGCAATATCAGGGGACACCCGGACATCGACATTGGTGATCAGTTTGCCGTCGGGCCCAAGCAGGGTCAGGGTCGTGCGTCCGGGCTGTTTACCCAAGACATAAATGGTGCGGTCAGAGAGGGTCGCGATATCAGCAATCGCCGGGTTGGCGACCGAGAGTTCTGCAAAAGGGGTGTCGCTTTCCATCACAACTGCGCGGTTCATCGCGACGTTGATGTTGCTGGAGGTCGCCCCACGCATGATTTTCAACACGTCTTGCGCGGCAGTGGGTTGGGCCACAAATGCCGACACGGCCAAGCCAATCAGGCCTGCCTTTAAAAAGCTGCTCGAACTCATGTGATCCTGCCTCTCTGATCACGTCAATTTTGTAGGGTCTTTTTCGCCCATTGTTTCCAGTCTGCGCTGAATGAGGATTTTTTGCAAGAATCAAATGCTTGGAAGGCGCGGCTGATGTGGATAAGTCGCAACACAAACCGCCCGATGCGGCAAGATCACGCCCGCTAGGGGCATCAATCGTCGGGGCAGGGCACCGGGATTT
>CAYXXQ010000123.1:7642-9098 GCA_964469075.1 uncultured Rhodobacter sp. | reverse complement strand
GACCATCTCCTGACTGATCGGTGCCAGTCTGAACAACCGGGTTTCGCGCCACATGCGTTCGACCTGATACTCAGTTGCGTAGCCGTAGCCGCCATGTACTTGCAGCGCCCGGTCACACGCCTGGTTTGCGGCTTCTGCTGCCAGAAACTTGGCGCTGTTGGCCTCGGCACCACAAGACTGCCGCGAATCGAACAGCTCGGCGGCGCGCAGAGTCATCAGTTCGGCAGCGTAGAGCCGGATCCAGCTATCGGCCAGAGGGTGCGCGACAGCTTGGTTCTGGCCTATCGGACGATCGAAGACGACACGGTCCTTGACATATTGCTGGGCCAGTTTCAGCGCCCCCCGCGCGATGCCGATGGCGGTGAACGACACTGCGATACGTTCGGGGTTCAACCCGTCCAGCAGGCAACGGAATCCTTTGCCCTCTTCACCGACGATTTCGGATTCCAGCACCTCGAAATCCTCGAATAGGATTTCGTTGCTGTCCACAACGTTACGCGCCAGTTTCTTGATCGGGTTGATGGAAACGCCCTTTTTTCCCTTCAACTGGGTAAAGAACAGCGTCATGCCATCGAACGGACGCCCAGGGTTGCGTGGCGCGGTGCGGGTCAACAGCAGCATCCGATCGGCATTTTGCGCGTTAGAAATCCAAACTTTGCGACCATTCACCAGGAACCTTTTCCCGTTCCGCTTGGCAAAAGACTTGAGCCGTGACGTGTCGACGCCATTGTCCGGCTCGGTCACGGCAAAGCACATCATATGCTCGCCCTTAGCTAGTGCCGGCAGAAATTCCTTTTTCATCTCGTCTGAGCCGTGGTGAATGATCGGCCCGGGAGGGAAGACGTAATACTGGAAGATCGAGCAGGCATTGAAGCCGCCGACCTGACCGAGTTCGTTAAGAATAACCCCGACCTCGGTCATGCCAAGGCCCATGCCGCCGTATTCCTCGGGCATCAGGGCACCGAGCCATCCACCCTCGGCAAGGGCATTCTTGAAGTCCCAAGCGTATTCCTTGGCCTGGTCCTTGGCGCTCCAATATTCCATGTTAAACTTTTCGTTGATCTTGTGAATGGAACCGCGGATCAGCTCAAGTTCGGATTTATCGAGGGGCATAGTCATGTCCTATTCAAGGGGTCGTCGTGCGGAATATCCGACCGTGACCCGTTTGGAGAGGAGACAAGAGCAGGCAGATCAGCATCATGCGATTGGCCAAAGCCCAAGTTCCAACTGGGCTCGATTACCCAGAAACGAGGGCATGCTGTCAACGTCGCGCAAGGCCTTGCGTCACGGCCAAAGGCAAAGGCAATGAACATCAAAGGGGGGACCAATGATCCGGCGGCTTGCACCCGAGCCGTGGCCGTTCAGCCTATGGCAGGCATAGGACGCGCGTGCGTTGCAATGCTGGGGGCATTCGGGCTTCATTTAACGCCATAGTCGGGCGGGTTTAACCTGTTAG
>CAYXXQ010000123.1:0-7632 GCA_964469075.1 uncultured Rhodobacter sp. | reverse complement strand
CCCGCCGTGGTGCCTGCTTTCATGCGGTTTTTAGAGTTCGCTCAGGGAGGAACGCCATGACTACCACCAAGAAAGCAGGCACCACGGCGGGCAGTAAGGTCGCGGTCATCGTCGGTGCCACGTCGAAATGGCAGGCCGATGGGAGCAGCACGACTATGGTCGCCGGGCGATCATTGTCGGATGACGACATCCCCGATAGCATTCGCTGGGGCGTCGGCGGCGCACTGGCACAGAAATTTGCCGCTGAGGGGTTCCACGTCGTTCTGACCACCCGCAAGGCGGCCAATGCCAGTCAGCTCGGAGCGGCAATCATCGCCCAAGGCGGTGCCGCCTCGATCGTCGAACTGGACGTGATGCAACCACACTCCATCGCGATCGCGTTTCAAAAAATTCGTGACGAGATCGGCCACCCCGAGGTTGCGATCTACAACGCGGGCTATTCCCATGGCCGTGAATTGCCACCAGAAATGGAACTGCTGGAAAACCTGCCAAACGAGATCTTCGAAACCGCGATCTCAATCGCCTGCCGGGGCCCCTACCTTGTCGCAAAAGAGGTTTTACCAGCGATGCGCGATGCGGGTGCCGGATCCTTCTTTCTGACCAACAACCAGTATTCCCTGCACGGGCGCGGTCGCAAGACCGGCGAGTCGCTCTACTACCCCCGTGTCCTAATGCGCACCCTCGCCCAGGTTCTGACCGAAGAATACTCGGTCTTCGGGGTGCACGTAGCCAACATCATCATCGACGGGATGATCGATTCCCCCGGCACCCGCGCCTACGGCGAAGGGGTTTATAAAGCGTCGAACGAACTGTTGCTCGATCCGATGCGCATCGCCGAAGCCTATATGTATTTACACAACCAGCACTCGAGTTGCTGGACCCATGAGATGCATCTCACCCCCCATAACCGCCCTGTCTCCCGTTGATGCGGCGGACCCAACCGAAATCGATGGCTTATCCAGGATGGGTTAATGAACGAGACCAAACCACTTGCCGGCATCCGCGTGCTCGAACTCGCGGCCTATATCTCTGGCCCCTATGCTGGGTCAATCCTTTCCGCTCTCGGTGCCGAAGTGGTCAAGGTTGAACCGACGGGAGGCGAGCCTTTTCGCCGGGGTGAAGGGTCTAAAAGCAGATTTTTCGCGCAATACAACGCCGGCAAACGCAGCATCGCGCTGAACCTCAAATCGCCCGAAGGGATCGACCTGCTCAAGCGACTGCTGCCCAAATTCGACGTTGTGATCGAGAACAGTCGGCCCGGCAAGACCGAGGCGCTTGGCCTTGGCCCCGAGGCGTGCAAGGCGATCAACCCGCGCATCGTATATGCCTCGGTTTCAGGCTTCAGCGACGGTGGGCCATGGCGGGATCGCGCGGCTTACGATTCCATTGGTCAGAGCATGGGTGGCCTCTATTCCATCATGAATGACGAAGGGAACCCAAAGCTGACCGGCACACCAATCGGTGATCTGACGACCGCGATCATCGCCTGCATGGGGGTATTGGTCGGACTTGTCGGTCGGGCACAGGATCCCGAAGGGCGTGGCATGGTCGCGCAAACCTCGCTCTTGGAAGCCATGTCCACGATCACCGTCGACGCCATGACCCAATTCACGGATATAGGCCATTCACCAACGCGTCAGTCGCGGCATCCTCAGGCACAGAATTTCTGCCTTATGACAGCGTCGGGCGAAGCGGTCACAGTGCATATGTCTTCGTCGCAGAAATTCTGGGAGAATTTCACCCGAACGATCGAACGCCCCGATTTGGCCGAGGACCGGCGTTTCACACGGTTCGCCGACCGCGAACGAAACTATTTCGTGTTGCGCCCGATTGTCGAGGAGGTCTTTCTGAAGCGTCCGGCCAAGGAATGGCAACAGCGGCTGATTGAATTCGACGTGCCCTTTGCGCCGGTGCTGACTATGGAGACCTTGGCCAACCATCCGCAATACGAGCACCTCAAAATGCACCGCCTGGATGCCGAGGGACGGCTCCTCGTGCAGCCGCCCTGGCGCTTTGACGGCACCCGTCCGATCCGCGACGATCATGTCCCGGAAATTGGCGAACACAGTATGGAGATAGCCGCCGAAGCCCTGTCGGATGACAGTATCGGCGCACTAATCGCGTCGGGCGTGCTGGTGCAATATGCACTGGAAACCACGGCGGCTGAATGACTATGGCAAAGGGTACTCAGCATGGATCGGCAGTGAAAATCGGCAATCGGCTGTGTTGCAACCAGAACGGGCCAAGGCCCGGTGTGCGACGCTGAACCTGCGGGAAAGCAGTGCCTTACCATTGGGCAATCATTGGTGTCTTGGGCTCGATGGCGTGGCCACGGCCAACTGGGCGACGATGGTCAACCAATGAGGGGGGGGGCTGCCGCCAGTCACCTTGCTGCGCCGCATGTGGGCCTATCAGCCAATCGCACAGACCGGCGGCCAGCTGCTGTTCCATCTGATCAGCAAGCTCTACGAGCGCACCTCAATCATCGTTACCAACAACCTAGCCTTCGGAGAATGGCCCAGCGTTTTCGGTGACGCCAAGATGACCACCACGCTGCCCGACCGGACGGGCGCCGGGACGTTCGGCGTTGTTGGCACAACCGATTCTCGGACACGCGGGAAAGGCATTTGGGACTTCCCTACGGCGGGTCAGGCGGTTTCGCGGTCTCTTTGGGTCAACTCCTTGACTAGAACATGCCGCTGGATCTTGCCCGTGGGCGTCATCGGCAATTCCGCGACCAGTTCCAGCCGCTCGGGCAATTTGTAGACCGCCACGCGGTCGCGCAGAAAATCGACAAAGTCCTGCAGCGACGGGTTGCACCCCGCATGGGGGACCACACACAGGCAATTGCTTTCACCTAACCGTTCGTCGGGTATCCCGATCACCGCGCATTGCAGCACGGCCGGGTGGGTATAGAGGATCTCCTCGACCTCCCGTGGATAGTATTTCTTGCCGCCACGGTTGATTATCTCTTTGAGCCGCCCGACGATGCGCAGATTGCCGTCCTTGTCGATCATACCCAAGTCACCCGAGCGAAACCAGCCATCCTCGGTATAGGCCTCGGCATTGGCATCGGGTCGCTTGTAGTAGCCCATCTGCGTGCCTGGTCCCTGGCTCTGGATTTCGCCCGTTTCGCCATCGGGCAGTGAGCCTGTGCCGTTGAACGGCGAGATACGCAGCCGCATCTCGGTTCCGCAACGCCCAACCGAACCGCAAACCTGCTCAGGGTCGTCGCTGCGTCTTGTATAGGTGTGATAGCCACCGCATTCGAGCATGCCATAAAGCTCGATAAGATCGCCCTCGATGCGTTTTCGAAAGGTGCGGATCGTTTCGATTGGGCACGAGGTGCCACCGGTGATGACGGTCCGCAAAGAGCTTAGGTCAAAGGCCTCTTGCTCGGGTACGTTCAGCATGGCGACGATAGAGGCGGGCGCGGCTGCGAAATAGGTCACGCGCTCGGCTTCGATCAGCTTGAGCGCCGGCTCGGCCGCGAATTTTTCCATCAACACCAGTTTGCAGCCCGCCAGCACCACCTGAAGCACCGACAAGTAGCCCCAATTCAGTGCCAGCGGCAGGAACAAGAGCATCACGTCTTCTTCGCCAACATCCATATCCATGTTCAGCATTCGCGCGGGCCAAAGCGAGGTGTTGTGGTTGTGTGTGACTCCCTTGGGCTTACCAGTGGTGCCCGAAGTGAACATCATGCGCGTCATCGAGTCGGGGTCGACGGGGACCTCGACAAAGTCATCGGGCCGCCCCCGGGACGCCAGCAGGGAATCTAGTGCCACTACCCCGTCACGCACTGCGCCGCGCACAACGCTAACCAGGGTCAGACCGGGCAATTCAGCGCGCAAACCCAAGGCCATCGCCTGGTGGTCGAATGCCTTGTACTCTCCGCAAGAGATCAGGCCACGCGCGCCGGTCGTGCGCAAAACGTGGTCAACCTCACTCGACCGGAACTCGACCGAAACTGGGGCGCCAATGGCACCGACCCGCTCGATAGCAAAATAGACGGGCAGGAACTCGATCCAGTTTGGAAGTTGCACGGCCACAATATCACCTGCGCCGATGCCCTGACGGGCCAGCAGATCGGCCACGCGTAAGATCGCGTCCTCTAACTGGGCATAGGTGAGTTGCCGTTGGGCGTCGGTCACCACCACCCGGTCAGGGTGACGCGCGACACGTGCGCGAAGAACATCAGCAAAGCTCTCATCCGCCCAGGCACCGCTTTCGCGGTAGCGCGCCTGGTCCGGTAGCGATTGCCTTAGAAACACGTCCTGCATGTGGGTCCCCTTGCATCGTCGGTTTTGCCGCACCCGGCTTTACCAATACTACCTAGGCTCCATAGGGTCTGTGGCAAAAGTTCTGCACATCGAAACCGTATGCCGCCAAGCGACATCGGTCAAGAAGCACGCCGCCGCCCCGCCAAAGCTACAGACTATCGCAGCCAAAGGCTTTCATCGCACCAAAGGCGGGGGCAGCAAAACGCCCGGATTTTGCATTGCAGAAGCATGTTCCGAAATTTGCCATCTCCGCAAGGACTTGGAAAACTCTAAGCTCTAAAGACAAGGTAAACCCGTCCCGTGCCCGAAACACCCGCACTCGGCTCTCTCGTCTCCGAAATTCTTGTCACGTCCCCGTGCGACGGTGTGCAACTGATCCAACTCAATCGCACTGCCCGCCGCAACGCGCTGAGCACCGCCTTGCGCACCGAAATCGCCCAGGCCATTCATGCCGCGAACAGTGATGCCGAGGTGCGTTGCATCGTGTTGACCGGCGACGACAAGGCATTTGCCGCGGGCGTGGAATTTTCTGAAGTGGCAGGTACCGCACCGCTTCACGGTATTTTCGAAAAGCTCGCTGTGACCAGCAAGGCGTTAGAAGTCTGTACAAAACAAGTGATCGCCGCGGTGCGTGGCTATGCGCTGGAGGGCGGCTGCAAACCTGCGCTGATGTGCGACATCGACATTGTGGGTAACGGCGCGCGCTTTGGCTTGCCCGAGACGCGGATTGGGATCATGCCCGGTGCGGATGACAAGCAACGCCGTTTGTGCGCCGCTGGCAAAGCCAAGACCCGACGCTGGACGCTAAGTGGCGAAATGCTCGCCGCCGCCGAAGCGATGGCCCTGATTTCCGAAGTGGTCGAGGACGACACGCTGAATCGGACGTTGGATATGGCCGCAGCCATCGCAGCACAGGCGCCGCTGTTCCTGACCACCATCAAGGTGACCGTGCCGCTGTCGGCCATTGACGCCACAGAAGCCAAACAGCGCCTGACTTCAGCGACAGATCTAGCCCCCATGGCCACAGCGCAACTGGTTATAGAGGCGGTGCTTGAACGGCTGGATGTCAAACAGGCACTCCTTGCCGCGCTCGAAGAGGTCGTTCCGCGCGACACGATCCTAGCCACCAATACATCATCGCTGTCGGTAGCCGCCATCGGTCGCAATTGTCTGCACCCTGAACAGTTGTGCGGGATGCATTTCTTCAACCCCGTTCCTTTGATGAAACTGGTCGAAGTCATCCCAGGTCCTTATACGGCCCCACATGTGCTGGAAACCGCGCGCCATGTGGTCACCAAGATCGGTAAGGTTTCGGTTCTGGCCAAGGACGGCCCCGGTTTTCTGGTCAATCTGGGAGGGCGGGCATTTTACACGGAGGCGCTGCATATCGAGGCCGAAGGCGTTGCCTCGCCCGAACAGATCGACCATATCATGACGCTGGGTGCGGGGTTTCGCATGGGGCCCTTCCAGTTGATGGACCTGACGGGGATCGACACCAATCAACCGGTGACGACCTATATTCACCAGGGGTTTCAATATGACCCCAGGCTAAAGACGACGCCCTTGCACGGCTATATGGTCGAGGCGGGGCGTCATGGCCGCAAATCCGGGCGCGGGTTTTATGAGTACAGCCACGCCGCACCTCCCGAAGAAACGGCCATTCCCACAGTGGGGCCAAAGTCCGAGTTGCGCGCCGTTCTGCCCGAGGCGCATGCCGGTTTCACCGACCTTGAACGGCACAGGCTGGTGGCGGCGAGCGGCAACACACTCCCGATCCTGATCGCGCCCGAGGGCGAGGATGCCACCACCGTCGCCCACCGGTTGGGGCTGGACCCACGCCGGGTTGTGGCGATTGATTTCTCCACCAAGACCCGGAGCGTTATCACGGTCATGACGCCGCCCGTGCACAGCATTGTGGTTGACGGGGTCATCGCCTGGCTCGAAAACGCGGGCTATCGGGTCGAACGGATCCACGATTCTCCAGGTTTCGTCGCGCAGCGAATATTGGCGATGGTCATCAACCTGTCATCCGAGATGGCACAGGCCGGCATCGGCACCCCAAACGACATTGACACAGCGATGACACTAGGACTGAACTATCCCAACGGCCCGCTGGCCTGGGGCTGCGCTGGGGGCGGCCCGTGTGCTGGGCCAGCTTCAGGCCCTGCAAGCGATCACAGGCTCTGACCGCTATCGGCCCAGCCTATGGCTGCGCCGCCGTGCGCTTTTGAGGCTGTCGCTAAGCGCCCAGACCGGGTGAAACTGTACCACCAATCCGGCCAATGGCGCGCGATCCGGCCGTGCCGAAGCGCTGCCTGCGGCCTCCAAGCTGACTGAGGGATATCCGCATGAAACCGATCCGTTCCTTTCTTTTCGTTCCTGGCAACAAGGCGTCGATGCTCGACAAGGCCGCGCAGGCCGGGGCCGATGCGGTGATTCTTGACCTCGAGGACAGCGTTCCTCTGGCCGACAAGGAAATCGCTCGCGACCTAGTCGCCGCGCGCATTGCCCCCTTGGCGGAACAAGGCGAGCGCGTCTGGGTGCGGATCAACAAGAGTGCGCATATCTATGACTACGCCGACATTTTGGCCATCGCACAGCCGGGCCTTGAAGGGGTGATGATCTCGAAACCGGTGGGCACTGAGGATGTTTACATGGCATCGGCCATGATCGCCGAAGCCGAGATCCAAACAAGGCTGGAGCCGGGAAGCATCAAGGTCGTCCCGCTGCTGGAAACCGCGCCCGCGATGCAAAAATGCTTTGAGATTGCGCAAATGCCCCGGGTCGTTGCGTTGGTCGGTGCCAGCGCAAAGAACGCCGACATGGCCCGCGCCCTAGGCATCGCCTGGACATCCGAAGGCCGTGAGACTGACTATCTGAAATCGCGCGTTGTGATGGCCGCGCGCGCCGCTGGTGTTCTGCCGATCGGCGGGATTTGGCAGCAGGTCAAGGATACTGACGGCCAAGCCAAGGCTGCCAAAGCCGACCGCAGACTCGGCATGACCGGCGAGTTGATCTTGCACCCAATCCAGGTCGAAACCGCGAACCGCGCCTATTCGCCCACGGCCGATGATGTCGCCTATTACCAGGGCATGATCGACGCCCTCGATGCTGCCATCGCGAAAGGCCGCGCGTCGGTCATGTATTTCGGCGAACATATCGACATCGCCCATGTGAAAACTGCCCGCGAAATCATCGCTATGGCACAGACCCTGTCCAACTAAATGACATCAAGAAAGGAACACCATCATGTCGATCATCGACTATAACAAGCTCGCTTCAGGGAAATGGTACGAGGATCTGGAGCCGGGGCTGGTCATCGCCAGCCCGATCGTGCGCACGATCACCG
>CAYXXQ010000122.1:0-9174 GCA_964469075.1 uncultured Rhodobacter sp. | reverse complement strand
CAGGCTCGGCAGGGTCAATCCCCGGCTCGTTATTTGCCGAGAAGCTGCTGGAAAAAATGCCGGGCCTGACCCGGGTTTACTTCAGCAATTCAGGGTCCGAGGCGAATGAAAAAGTCTACAAGATGGTGCGCCAGATCGCGCATAAGAAAAACGGCGGCAAAAAACACAAAATCCTGTTCCGCGAACGCGATTACCACGGCACCACCATTACCGCGCTGTCAACCTCGGGCCAGCCCGAACGCGCGGCGCAATACGGCCCCCTGACACCGGGATTTGTTGTTGTTCCGCATTGTTCGGAATACCGCAACCAATACCCGGATGCCGAAAGTTATGGCATCGCCGCTGCCAACGCGATTGAAGACGTGATCTTGCGCGAGGGCCCGGATACTGTCGGCGCCCTTGTTTTGGAGCCGGTGACAGCAGGCGGCGGTGTCATCACCCCGCCCGAAGGCTACTGGCCCCGCGTGCAAGAGATTTGCCGCAAATACGATATCCTTTTGCATATCGACGAGGTTGTCTGCGGAGTCGGCCGCACCGGCGCTTGGTTTGGCTATCAGCATTACGGCATCGAGCCTGATTTTGTGACGATGGCCAAAGGTGTCGCCAGCGGCTACGCGGCGATTTCCTGCACTGTCACCACCGAAGCGGTGTTTGATATGTTCAAGGCCAACCCGGATGACCCGATGGATTATTTCCGCGACATCTCGACCTTTGGCGGCTGCACGGCTGGCCCGGCAGCAGCGCTTGAAAACATGCGCATCATCGAAGACGAAAACCTGCTCGAAAATGTTACCCTGATGGGCGATTACCTGATGGATGGCCTGCGCGGCCTGATGGACAAGCATCAGGTCATCGGCGATGTGCGCGGCAAAGGCTTGTTCTGCGGCGCAGAACTGGTGGCCGACCGCGACACCAAAGAACCGGTGGCCGAGGCCAAGGGGCAGGCCGTGGTTGCCGAATGTATGGCGCAGGGTGTGATCATCGGCATCACCAACCGCTCAATCAACGGGTTGAACAACACCCTGTGCCTCAGCCCGGCGCTGATTGCCACCAAGCGCGACATTGACGAGATCGTGGCGGCGATTGATGTCGCCCTTGAACGGGTGTTTGGCTGATATCGCAAGACGGCGGCCGTCTGGCCCCGGACTTGTGCGGACATTACGAAAAAGGCGCTGGGAAACCGGCGCCTTTTTCTGGTTTACCGGGGCTGATTTGACCTGTCGCAAGGCAGTCCCTCCAAGGGCATGGTATAATTAACGTGACTTTAACGGAGGACCGCATGACCAAGGCCGAAACCAAGACTGACACGCCCGCACAGCAGATCGTTCCGGATAAATCCGGCAACGGCGAGATCAAGTTTCCCGTGGTGACGGTTGATTTGGTGCGCCATGCGTTTGAAACCGGCGAATACCCCTATGAAGAAAAGATGGGCCGGGGCGAGTATGAGGCGATCAAGGCGGATTTGCAGGCCGAATTGCTGAAAGTGCAGAAATGGGTCGGCGAGACCGGGCAGAAATTCGTGATGCTGTTTGAAGGCCGCGATGCGGCAGGCAAGGGCGGCACGATCAAGCGGTTCATGGAGCACCTCAACCCCCGTGAAGCACGGGTCGTGGCACTGAATAAACCCACGGATGTTGAGCGCGGCCAATGGTTTTACCAGCGCTATCTGCGCCATCTGCCAACAAGCGCGGAAATGGTGTTTTATGATCGTTCCTGGTACAATCGCGCCGGGGTTGAGCGGGTGATGGGGTTCTGTTCACCCAATGAATATCTTGAGTTTATGCGCCAGACCCCGGATTTGGAACGGATGCTGGTCAGGTCAGGTATCCAGCTTTACAAATACTGGTTTTCCGTCACCCAGGACGAGCAGAAGCGCCGTTTTGAAAGCCGCAAACAAGACCCGCTGAAGCGCTGGAAGCTGTCGCCGGTCGATATCGCCAGCCTCAGCAAATGGGACGATTACACCGAAGCTAAGGAGGCGATGTTCTTTTACACCGACACCGCCGATGCGCCCTGGACGATCATCAAATCCAACGACAAGAAACGCGCGCGGCTGAACTGCATGCTGCATTTCCTGAACTCGATTGATTATCCTGACAAAGACGAAGACATCGTGGCGGCACCCGATCCCCTGATCGTTGGCACGGCCAGCCATGTGATTCACAAGTCAGACCATATACTGGGGGCCTCCATGCACCCTGAAAAGCGACGCAACTCAGGCTGAGGAGCGCAGGCGCAGCCAGACGGCAAGGTCGGCCTCGTCGGTCAGGCCATGCGCGGCGGTGATGATCTTGTCGGCGGTTTCGATTGTCGGAAAGTGAGGCGTAATTCCGTTCAGCCGAAGCGCGATTTGCATTGACCGGAACGCCGTGCGCTTGTTGCCGTCGTTGAAGCAGTGGCCGCGGGCGATCACCACGGCGTAGGTGGCGGCAAGATCGAACGCATCGCCAATCATGCCATAGGCCAGCCGGTTGTCGAGCCGCGCCAGCGTTGCCTCCAGCGATTTGTCGCGGGCCGGGCCAGGCAGTTCGCCTGTGTTCAGCACCTCGTCATGGATCAGGGTGACCATCTCGACGGACAAAAGCGCGAAGGTCATTTGTCTTTCAGGTAGTCAAGCACCGGCTGCACCGACTCGCGGCTGTCACGAAGGGCGGCCAGCACCTCATCGCGGGTGGCATAGCGCGGCTCGTCGGTGGTGACGATCTCGGCAGGCACGAAATAACCGACACATTTCGAGTTCTTCATCACCGCCACCGGCTTGCCCCCGGCATTGGCCAGAACCTTGTGCGGTTCGCGCATTTCTGTCATCGTTGCGATATAGTTGGTCAGCAGGCGGGCCATTGGATTGTCCGTTGTAATGTACATTTCAATGTATATTATCATGCGTGACGAAAATCGCAACAAAGAAGGACCGCCAAAATGTGGAACGAACGCTACGCCCAGCCTGGATTTCTGTTTGGCACCGAACCGGCGCAGTTTCTTGTCGACCAGCAAGCCTACCTGAAACGCGGTCAGACGGCGCTGGCAATCGCCGATGGCGAGGGGCGCAATTCGGTCTTTCTGGCGGAAAAGGGTCTGAAAGTAACGGCCCAGGATGCGTCCGACGTGGCAATAGACAAGGCGCGCGGATTGGCAGCAGCGCGCGGTGCGCAAGTTGACTATCAACTGGCCGACCTAAAACAATGGGACTGGCCAGAGGCGCAATATGACCTCGCCGTGGCGATCTTCATCCAGTTCGCCGACCCTGATTTCCGCGACCAGATTTTCGCCGGCCTGAAGAAAACCCTGAAACCCGGCGGCGTCCTATTGTTGCACGGCTATCGGCCGGAACAGCTGGCCTATGGCACCGGTGGTCCACCCACCGCCGAGACCATGTATACCGAGGCGCTGTTGCTAGACAGCTTTGCCGATATGGAGGTCCTGCGGCTGGCCAGCTATGACCGCGAAGTGGACGAGGGCAAAGGCCATTCCGGCATGTCCGCCCTGATTGATCTGGTGGCGCGAAAAATCTGACCCGCTGGTCAATTCCTGATTGCCCGCAGCCAAGCCCATGCCTATTGATGGCTGATGACTTTTACGCAAGATCATCGCTGGTCCGTCCATCTGAAGGCGACAATGGTGCTGGGCCTGCCGATCATCGGCTCGCATGTGGCGCAGATGCTGGTGCATCTGACCGACACGATCATGGTCGGCTGGTATGGCGTGGCCGAACTTGCCGCAATCGTGCTGGCGACATCCGTGTTTTTTGTGTTCTTCATCGTCGGCTCGGGCTTTGCGATGGCGGTGATGCCGATGGCGGCCAGTGCGGCGGCCTCGGACGACCATGTTCAGGTGCGCCGGGTCGTGCGCATGGGCCTGTGGATTTCGGCGATCTACTCACTGGCGCTGATGCCGCTTTTGTGGAATTTCAAGGCGTTGCTGATCCTGATCGGCCAGGATGCGGATATCGCGCAACTGGCGCAGGATTACATGCGGATCGCCCAATGGGGCATGTTCCCGGCGATGCTGATCATGGTGTTGAAAAGCTTCCTATCAGCGCTTGAACGCCCGGCCTGGGTCTTATGGGCCACCATCATCGGCGCGATTGGCAATATCCTGGTCAATTACGCGCTGATCTTTGGCAATTGGGGCGCGCCGGAAATGGGCATTCGTGGCGCCGCCGTCGCCTCAATCCTGACTGAGGTTCTGACCTTCCTGGTGATCGCGGTTTATGCCCAGATGCACCGGGATTTTCAAGGATATCAGGTGTTTACACGGATTTGGCGCTCTGACAGGTTGGCCTTGAAAGAGGTATTTCGCATTGGCTGGCCTATTGGCATGACCATGCTGGCTGAGGTCGGCCTGTTTTCTTTTTCTGCTGTGATGATGGGCTGGATCGGCACGCGCGAACTGGCAACCCACGGGATCGCGATCCAGATCGCCTCGATCTCGTTCATGGTCTATCTGGGGCTGGCCAATGTCGGCACGATCCGCGCCGGTCGCGCCCTAGGGCGGCACGATAAGCTGGGCATCTGGCGTGCTGCCATCACCGTGGCGGCGCTGCAACTGGGCACGGCGGCCGTGATTATCGTGGTCTTTCTGACCATGCCGCGCCAGTTGATCAGCCTGTTTCTGGACCCGACCAGCCCGGATTATGCCGCCATCATCGCCTATGGCACCGGCCTTTTGGTGCTGGCAGCCCTGTTTCAGATCGTCGACGGTTTGCAGGTGGTGGCGCTGTCAGTACTGCGCGGTTTGAAAGACACCCAAATTCCGATGATCTGCGCCGTTGTCAGCTATTGGATCATCGGCGTGCCAATCGGTTGGCTGCTGGGATTCCCGGCCGGTTTTGGTGGCTATGGCATCTGGGCCGGGCTGGTGATCGGATTGCTGATGGCCTCCATCACCTTGTTATGGCGGTTCTTTGTGGTCATGCGCAGGCTTCAGCTAAACCCCGCAAAGGGCTGATATCAGGCGGTTATTCTCTGGCGACCCCGTCGGATTTGAACCCCAGCGGCACCGCGTGACCCTGCTGTATCAGTCAGTAATTCACGTCCAGCCCGTCATACATGATCCGCGCCAGATAACGCCCGTATTTGCCCTTCTTGTCCTTGATCGTGCAAAGCTCCACCTCTTTACCAAGGATCAGGTCACGCAAAGCATCGCGTGCCGCCAAGCCGCGCGCCTTTTCAGTGGCATTCACCGGGCGATTGGCCCGGGCGCGGATTTCGGGCGTGTCTATGCCGAAAAGCCGCAGCTTTTCGCCATGCAGCCAGACATGAAAGCCAAGGTCGATATCGGCGGTGATGGTATCGCCATCATAAACCTCGGTCACCCGCGCCTTATAGGTATAAAATCGGCACTCATCTTCTTGTGCCAGTGCAGCGTTGCCAAGGATCCCTGGCATCACAACGCATGCCAGTACCATGGCGGTTTTCACTACCCTCATCCAGTGTCCCTTCGTCCCATTCGGCCCCGGCACCAAGGATACATCTTTGTCCCGGCAACCGCCATAGGCCTTGTCGCGCCAGGGTTAACCCAGCCGGGTCACAATCGCGCTTTGCGCTTCCAGGGTGCGGTGCACCGGGCATTTATCGGCAATCGCCAGCAGACGCGCGCGCTGGTCCGCATCCAGATCACCGCTTAGCCGGATCAGGCGGGTGAACTGGTCAATTCTGTTGCTGGAGCTTTCGCAAGTCTCGCAATCCTGCGCATGCACCTTGTCATGGGTCACATCGACTTCGACATGCTCAAGCGGCCATTTCTTGCGCCGCGCATACATGCGGATCGTCATCGAGGTGCAGGCCCCAAGTCCCGCAGACAGCAGTTGATAGGGCGACATGCCGCGATCGGTGCCGCCGTAAGAAGTCGGCTCATCCGCCAAGGTGTGATGCTTGGGCCCGGCATTGATGTCCTGCAGAAACCCGGTTGGATCCGCCTCGGCCACGCGGACAATCCCTTCGGGCGCGCCCGGCGGCGGGGCAGGCTGGCGGATGCCTAGATACTTGCCCGCCCAGGCCGAAATCACCCCGGCGGCATATTCCGCCGCATCAGGATCGGTGATCAGGTGGTCGGCATCATCCAGCGTCACAAAACTTTTGGGATGCTTGGCGGCTAGAAAAATCGCGCTGGCATTGTCAACGCCAACAATTTGATCAAGCGGGCTGTGCATCACCAGCAACGCAGCTTTCAGCTTCTTTAACGCCGGTTCCAGCTTGGATTTGTCGACATCTTCCAGAAACTCACGCCGGATGGTGAAATGCCGCCCGGCAAGGGCCACATCGGCCGCGCCATCCCGCTTGATCGCGTCAAGCGACGCCCCGAAATTATGGATCACATGTGCCGGATCAAACGGTGCGCCCAGCGTCGCCACCGCCTTGATGCCGTCGATCTGCCCGGCCGCTTTCAAGACCGCCGCCCCGCCCAGCGAGTGACCGATCAGAAGGCTGGGCGGCATGCCTTCACCTTGCAGATACTCCGCCGCTGCCAGAAGATCGGCGACATTGCTGGAAAACCCGGTATTGGAAAACTCGCCCCCCGAATGGCCAAGCCCGGTGAAATCAAATCGCAGAACGCCGATCCCCATCGCTGCCAGCCGACCGGAAATCCGCCGCGCCGCCGGGATATCCTTGGAACAAGTGAAGCAATGCGCGAAAATCGCTGTCGCCAGATGTGGGCCGGTCGGCTGATCAAACCGCGCCGCCAGCATATCGCCTGAATGGCCTTTGAATGTGATTTTCTGCCCCGGCATGTCTGCCCCCGTTCCATGAATGACAAGGTCAAGAATGGGGCGTCAGGCCCACGCCTGCAAGCCCGCAGGTCACGGATTGATGAGGCGGTGTGAAACCCAGGATCAAGGTTTCCCCTAACGAAACTTCGGCGCACGCTTTTCCAAAAACGCCGTCAAGCCTTCTTCGGCATCCGGCGTGGTCTGGGAAATCGCGGCTGACAGGCTTTCGACATAAAGACCATCGGGTTTTGACATGTCGTTGATCCGACTGATCGACTGCACCATCAGATAATTTGACAAAGGCGCGTTGCGGGCGATTTTGCCGGCCAGATCCATCGCCAGATCAAGCGCCTCACCCTCGGCCACTGAATAATGCGCAAGCCCCAGCGCCAGCCCCTCGTCGGCGCCATATTTGCGCCCGGTCAGCATCATTTCGGTCATCCGGTCACCGCCAAGGATCTTGCCAACCCGCGCTGTTGCGCCGCCGCCAACAAATATCCCGCGCCGCCCCTCAGGCAGTTGAAAAATCGTCGAAGGCTCGGCAATCCGTACATGCGTCGCGGTTGCCAGTTCAAGGCCGCCGCCGATCACAGCCCCGAACATCGCTGACACCACCGGCAAGCCACCAAACTGGATGCGGTCCATCACCCCATGCCAGTTGCGCGAATGATAAAGCGTCTCCTCGGCCGTGCGCATCACGTGCTCACTTAAATCCAGCCCCGAACAATAATGCCCCGCCGTGCCGGTCAAAACCGCCACGCGCGCATCCTTGGGTGGTGCGCTGAAAAACCCGTCAAGCGCTTCCAGCAATTCATCACACATCGCATTGCGCTTGGCAGGGCGGTTCATGGTCAAAACGGCAATGGGGCCGTCCTGGGTGATGGTCAGGATGTTATCAGATGGCATGACAGCTCCGCGATTAACTTGTCGATACCAGAACTGTTACATCAAATAACAATCAAGCTGCAAGCCAGATCAATGTTTCCTTATTGCCGGAAATACTCCCGCCGGAGGCTCTGACGGCCAAGCCCATACCCTGATGAAAGCGTTACGGCGCCTCAGCGGCCTCGAATGCGCGGGTCAAGCGCGTCGCGCAGCCCGTCGCCCATGTAGTTCACCGACAAAACCGTCAGCGAAATCGCCAGCCCCGGCCAGATCACCCGCTCAGGACTGAGGGTCATGAAATTGGTGCTGTCAAATAACAGCCGTCCCCAGGTCGGAAAGTCCGAGGGGAACCCAAGCCCCAGAAACGACAACGCACTTTCGGTGATGATCGCACTGGCAATCCCCAGAGTGGCCGAGACCATAATGGGCGACAGAACATTGGGCAGGATATGCCGCAGGATCATCCGGTAAGGCGGCGTCCCGATAGAGCGCGCCGCCAGCACAAACTCCTGCTCCTTCAGCGCCAGCACATCGCCGCGCACGATCCTTGCAGTGTTCATCCAACTGGTGATGCCAATGACAAATACGATCAGGATGAAAATCCCGGTTTCCGGGCCAAACATCCCGCGCAGCGTGTCGCGAAACAGCATGATGATGACCAGCAACAGCGGCAACAAAGGCAGTGCCAGAAACAGATCGGTAAAGCGCATCAACGGGCCGTCCATCCGTTTGAAATAGCCAGCCAACACCCCAACCAGCGTGCCCAGAAACAGCGCGAGCGCCATTGCCACCACGCCAACCAGCAGCGACACGCGGCCCCCGGCCAGGACTTGCGCAAACGTATCGCGGCCCAGCTGATCAGTGCCCATCGGATGCGCCAGGCTTGGTCCCTGGTTCTTGGCGCGAATGTCGATGAAATTCGGCTCAAGCGTCCACAGCCAAGGGCCAAGCGCAACCAAGAGGCAGACGAAAATGAAAAACGCCATCCCCATCACCGCCCCGCGATGGGTCGTGAACTGGGCCCAGACATCAAGCCATTGCGACCGCTGCGGCCGGATATCGCTGGTTGCATCAGTCATAGCGGATCCTTGGGTCTAATATGCCGTAAAGGACGTCGGCGATCAGGTTGAACAACACGATCAGCACGGCAAAAATGAAGGTCAGGGTCTGGACAAGCGGGATGTCGGCAGCCTCGATCCCCTGGATCAGCAGGTGGCCAAGACCGTTGATCGAAAACACCTGTTCGGTAATGATCGCGCCGCCAAACACCTGCGGGATCAGAAGGGCAATCACCGTCACCACCGGGATCAGCGAGTTGCGCAGCACATGCACCAGGATCACCACCCGCTCGGTCATCCCCTTGGCGCGGGCGGTGCGGACGTAATCCATGTTCAGATTGTCCAGCATTGCGGCGCGCATGAACCGGCTGATCTGCGCTGCATTAAACAGCGCCAGCACCGACACCGGCATGATCGACTGGCGGATCTGAAAGACGAAACTGTCCCAGTCAGAGACCACATGCAGGGTGTTATATTTTGACGGAAACCACTCCAGCTGCACTGAAAAGATCACGATCATCA
>CAYXXQ010000121.1:0-9177 GCA_964469075.1 uncultured Rhodobacter sp. | reverse complement strand
ACCTGTCGGGCAACATCGTTTTCCCCGGCTTCACCGCCCCCAAATTGATGTGGGTAAGAACCCATGAGCCTGATATTTTCGCCGCCGCCACCAAGGTTTTGTTGCCAAAGGACTACCTGAATTTCTGGCTGACCGGGCGCTATTGGACCGAGATGTCGGATGCCGCCTGCGGGGTCGGCGCGCTTTGTGAAGGCCAGGGCTTTGTCTCACTTGGTACATCAGGCGTGCTGCTGGCGGCGCGCGACAGTTTCGCGCCGATGCCGGCGAGCGCTGTGCATACTTTCTGCCACGCGATCCCCGGCACCTGGTATCAGATGGGGGTCATCCTGGCTGCGACCGACAGCCTGAACTGGCTGGGCAATGTGCCGGAGGCCTAGGCCGCGGACCTGACTGCGGCACTTGGCAAGACGATCAGCGGCCCTGGAACGGTCCGGTTTTTGCCTTATCTTTCGGGCGAACGCACACCGCATAACGACAGCAAAATCCGTGGCGCTTTCCTAAACCTTGATATTTCAACCTGCCGCGCGGACCTGTCCCTGGCCGTAATCGAAGGCGTCAGCTTTGCTTTGCGCTAATCCCTTGAGGCGTTAAAATCAACCGGCGCCGTGCTGACCCGTGTGCTGGCAATCGGCGGTGGCGCGCAATCTGACATCTGGGTGGACCTGGTGGCGACCCTGTTGAACCTGCCCGTTGACCTGCCGGAGAACGGTGAATTTGGCGCTGCCCTTGGGGCCGCCCGACTGGCAATCTGCGGCGTTACCCAGGCGGACCCGCATGCCGTTATGACGCCACCAAGAATCAGAAAAACCATCCAACTGCGCCGCGATCTGGTGGCCGCGTATGATGCGGCCTACCAGCAGTATCGCGCTAGCTATGCAGCCCAAAAGACCATCAAGTAGGGCGTGATTTTCGTCAGATCACTGACGCTGAAAAAGTTCATCTTCGGGCTGCCGATGAACTGCGCGACAAAAGCGTTGGCGGGACGCGCGTACAGATCAACCGATGAGCCTACCCATTCAATCCGGCCATCGCGCAGCACGACGATCTTTTCGACCAGGGTCTTCGCCTCGACGTGATCAAGGGTGACGTAGATCATCGTTGTAAGCTGTCATATGCGAATACGGCGCTGTTCTTTGGCGGCATCAGCCTGGCATGTGAGCCCGGCACCGATGCCTATGCCTCCCTGGCGACGGGAATTGTAACGCGGTCCGGACCCTCTGCCTGCTTGATACGCGCGATAAACGTTGGGACATGCCATCACACTAGGTCTGTCGCTGGAAGTCTGCCGGTCGCGGTGATCTCAACCCCAATCCATCACAACCTTGCCCGCCTCACCCGAAAGCATTGCATCAAATCCTTTGGCAAAATCATCAATGCCGATCCGGTGTGTGATCAGGCCTGACAGGTCCAGCCCGCTTTGCACCAACGCGATCATTTTGTACCAGGTTTCATACATCTCCCGGCCATAAATACCTTTGACGTTCAGCATCTTGAAAATGATCTTGTTCCAGTCGACGGCAAATTCGGTCGCCGCGATTCCCAGCAGCGCGATCTTGCCGCCATTGTTCATCTTGTCGATCATATCGCGCATTGCGGGCGCTGCCCCAGACATCTCCAACCCCACATCAAACCCTTCGGTCATACCGAGCCGAGCCATTACATCCGACAGGTTTTCCCGGGACGCATTCACCACGTGTTGCACCCCCAAACGCTTTGCGAGGTCGATGCGGAAAGGGCTGATATCGGTGATAACCACCTTCCGCGCGCCAACTTTTTGCGCCACCAGCGCCCCCATGATGCCTATTGGCCCGGCCCCGGTGACCAACACATCCTCCCCCACCAGATCAAAGCTGAGGGCGGTGTGAACGGCGTTTCCAAGCGGGTCGAAAATGGCGGCGATCTCATCCGGGATATCGTCAGGGATCGGCACGACATTGCTTTCAGGAATGCACAGGTATTCAGCAAAACTGCCCGGGCAATTAACGCCAACCCCAAGGGTGTTGCGACAGAGATGGCCGCGCCCAGCCCGGCAATTCCGGCACAGACCGCAAACAATATGCCCCTCGCCCGAAACCCGCTGCCCGATCCGGTATTTGAACGCAGCCGCACCGGCATCCACGATCTCGCCGCAAAACTCATGGCCCACAACCATTGGCACCGGAACGGTTTTTGCCGACCATTCATCCCATTTCCAGATATGGACATCGGTGCCGCAGATCGCCGATTTCTTCACTTTGATCAGCACATCATGCGGCCCGGGTTCGGGCACTGGAACATGTTCCATCCACAATCCGGGTTCGGGTTTGGCCTTAACCAAGGCCCTCATTTCATTGCTGCTCATTGGATCACCGCCATTTCCCGGCCCACCTCGACAAAGGCGTCAATCGCCTGGTCCAGCTCTGCCTGGGAGTGCGCGGCTGACATCTGGGTGCGGATGCGGTCTTGCCCCAATGGCACGACCGGGAAGCTGAAGGCGGCGACATAAACACCTTTTTGATCCAGGCGCGCGGCCATGTCCTGGGCCAGTTTCGGGTCGCGCAGCATCACCGGAATGATCGGATGCTCTCCCGACAGCAGATCAAACCCGGCCGCCGTCATGCGTGCCCGGAAATGGGCAGTATTGGCCATCAGCTGATCGCGCCATTGCGTAGATTTTTCCAGCATGTCCAATACCTTAAGTGAGGTTGAGGCGATCACCGGTGCCAGCGTATTTGAAAACAGATAGGGACGCGAGCGTTGGCGAAGCCAGTCGATCAATTCGGATTTGCCCGAGGTATAGCCGCCCGACGCCCCGCCCAAAGCCTTGCCAAGCGTGCCGGTGACGATGTCCACCCGACCCATCACGCCGCAATGTTCAATACTGCCGCGCCCGGATTTGCCCAGGAACCCGACCGCATGGCTGTCATCGACCATCACCATCGCGCCGTATTTTTCGGCCAGATCGCAAATCTCGTTCAGCCGGGCGATGTAGCCGTCCATCGAAAACACGCCGTCGGTGGCGATCATTCTGAACCGACAGTTTTCCGCCGCCTTCAACTGGGCCTCCAGATCCGTCATGTCCGAATTCGCATAACGAAACCGCTGCGCTTTGCACAGACGCACGCCGTCGATGATCGAGGCATGGTTCAGCGCGTCCGAAATAATCGCATCCTCCGGCCCCAGCAGTGTTTCAAACAGCCCGGTATTGGCGTCAAAACAACTGGAATAAAGGATCGTCGCTTCCATGCCCAGGAATGCAGAAATCCGGGATTCCAGTTCGGTGTGTACTTCCTGTGTGCCACAGATGAAACGCACCGACGACATGCCGTAGCCGTAGCGCGCTAGCGCCGCGGCCCCGGCCGTAATCAATTCAGGATTGCCCGACAGGCCCAGATAATTGTTGGCGCACAGGTTGATCACGCGGCGGCCGGATGCCAGTTCTACTGTGCCAGCCTGTTTGCTGGAAATCACCCGTTCTGCTTTGTAAAGCCCGGCGTCTTTCAAGTCCGCGATGTTCTTTGTCAGGTGATCAATGAAGCTGTCTGTCATCTGGTTTCTCCGGGCAAAACGAGGTTTGGCGGGTCGTAATCCTGGCGAAAAAAACCGCCCGGTTTGGCGAGTATAGCTTTTCCATGATCGCTTCGTAAGACGCCGCGCGACCCGCGCGCCAAGCCTCGGCTAGCCTCGGCTAGCCGATTGAAATCGCGACCATGCCCAGCCTTTGTTCGGCCTCCACCCGTCGATGCGCGTCAGCAGCTTCGTTCATCGGGTAGGTTCTGTCGAGGACGGGTTTGATACTGCCGTCTTTTATCATTTGCGAAAGCGCCAGCAGTTCTTCCAGCTTTTCGGCTGCAAAGGCAAACTGCACGGTTTTGTCAGTCATCCGAGTGGTTATGACCGACCTGATCATGTCCGAAAATCGCGGGTTGCCCATCAGATAACGACCGCCGGGGTTCAGCGCCTGCACAGACCCCTCAAAGGATTTTTTTGCAACCATGTCAAAAATCACATCGTATTTCTGACCGGTCTTTGAAAAATGACCCCGGGCATAATCAACGAAGTGATCGACGCCGATCCGCCGCAGCATGTCTTCCTTGATCGCGCTGTCAACGCCCGTCACCTCAGCCCCCATCGCTTTGGCGATTTGCACCGCGAAAGTTCCGATGCTTCCGCCGGCACCGTTGACAAGCACTTTTTCCCCGTTTCGGATGTTGGCTTTGCGCATGAAGTGAAGGGCATTCAGCCCGCCAAGCGGCACGACAGCGGCCTCTTCAAAGCCTAAATTTTGGGGCTTTGGCGCAATCGTGTAATCTTCGGGCAGGCAGACAAATTCGCCATAGGCACCAAATCGGAATCCGGTGGTACCGAACACCTGATCGCCTTGCTTGAATCTGGAAACGCCCTTGCCAACGGCCTCAACCTCGCCCGCGAAATAGCCACCCAGGATTGTTTTCCTTGGCTTGAACGGCCCTAAGACAAAGCGCAAAGGCAGCCAGAACCATTTGACGGGAAAGCGGAAACTTCGCAACTCACAATCCGCTTTCGTTGCTTCTGCTGCATGCACTTTGATCAGCACCTCGTTGTCTTTGGGCGCGGGTTTTTCCACCGTTTCAACATGTAAAACGTCAGGCCCTCCGTAAGTTCGATAAACGATGGCTTTCATGCGTTCTCTTTTCAATCGGGGGGAGGGGAGCCAGGGATTTGTCAAAGCGTTTCTGGTCAAGTTCGGCTTACCTGCATCGACTGACCTGTCCTGATTGCGCGGCGCGCTGTGTGGGGACGATATCAGAGCGGTCGGTATTGTCAAAGGATGCGCAAATCCGAAACAGCTTTGGCCAGGCTCAACCCATGTTCGCATTGCCAGTCGTCAGCGCCTGTGGGACAGTTTCGGGGTCGATTTAACCCCGCACCAAAACGCTGAAAGGGCCCTTAACCCGCCATGCCCGCCAAACCCAAGAAGGCCGTTGTCGTCGGGGCCGGTATTGTCGGCCTGGCAACCGCCTGCCGTCTGGCCGAGCGTGGCTATGACGTCGAAGTGATCGAGCGGGCGGACGGCCCAGGATGCGGGTCCAGCAAGGCAAATGCCGGGCAATTGCTGTTTGAACGCATCGGCGCGATGGGCTCACCCGGGTTCCTGCAAGGTCTGCCGGAAATCCTGTTTGACCGAACGCAGGGTGTGCGCGCGTCTGGGCTGCTGCACCCGACGAAATGGGGGTGGACCGCGAAATTCCTACAGCAATGCACCGCCCGGGGATGGCAACGGAACACCGGGGAATTGCTGAAGATGGCGCACTTGTCCAACGCCTCCCTGACGGAGTTCAGCGCGCGACATGATCTGTCGTTTGCGCGACAAAAACCCGGGAAGCTGATAACCTATGCAAGCCAAGCAGGGTTGGATGCAGCCGCCCGGGCCGCTGACTTTCAAGGCACGTTTGGCGGCGATCATCAGATCCTTTCATGCCAGGACTGTTTGGCGCGGGAGCCCGCTTTGCAGGGAACATCCCGAAAAATCACGGGGGCTATTTACCTTCCGAATGCAGAAACCGGCGATTGCCACGCGTGTTGCCAACAGCTTGCCCGAATTTTTGTGGAAACCCTGTCCGGGCGGATATGTTACGGCGTTGCAGTTACCGGGCTTGTGCGAAAAAACGACCGGATCTCAGCCCTTCGCGCAGACAAGCGGCAGATCGAAGGCGATATCTTTGTCCTTGCGGCGGGGATCGCCACGAACACGCTTCTGCCCCGGCGGTTTTCGCAGAAAAAGCCGATCATTGGCGTTAAGGGCCTGTCTTTGACCTATCCGCTGGGAGCGTCCCCGCCGCGTCTTAGCGTGACAGATGCGTCCGGGAAGTTCGTGGTCATGCGGCTGGGCGACCGGATCCGCATCACGGGATATGCGATGTTCACGGATGATCTACTTGTCGACGCGACCCTTGCCCAGCGCCTTGCAGACAAGGCGCAAACGCTGATGCCCGGCGCGGCTGACTGGACCGCGCCGGCTGAGGTTTGGGCGGGATTGCGGCCACAAACACCGGATGATTTGCCGATGATCGGGCAGGCAGGTGCGCTGAACCTTTACGTCAATGCCGGGCATGGATCACTTGGCTGGACGCTGGCCTTCGGGTCGGCGGAAAGGCTTTTGCAGGTTGTCTCCGAGGCTTGATCGTGGCCGGGGTTTAGCCCGCCAACAGACGCACCGGTGCCAGTGCCTTTACCACATCGCTTGCAAGGCGCGGAGGGTGGTTCAGGATCAAATCCGCCGTCAGGTCCGACAAGGCGGGCGCGGTCTGGATGCCGTAGCCGCCCTGCCCGGCCAGCCAGAAAAACCCGGCCGCGCGCGGATCAAATCCGACAACAGGCGTGCGATCCGGGGCAAAGGTGCGCAATCCGGCCCAGTTTCGATCAACCCGCGTGACCGGCACTGTAACGGCTTGTTCATAGCGATCAAGCCCTTCGGCCAGAACCATGTCGTCAGCCCAGGCGTCCTGCGGCGCAACCGGATCTTCATCAACCGGTGAGATCATCAACCGCCCTGCATCCGGCTTGGCGTAAAACCCGTCCGAGGCATCGGCAAACAGCGGCCATTGGCTGACATCCCGCCCCTCCGGGGCCGGGATCAGTGCGGCTGACCGGCGCATCGGCTGCAAGCCCAACCGACCAAGCCCTGCCAGGATCGCAACCTCATCGGCCCAGGCACCTGACGCGTTGATAATAATCGGCGCCTGAAACACGCCTGCCAGCGTGGTCACGTGCCAGACACCTGCGGCCCAGGAAAGCCCCGTCACACCGGCATTGCTGACGATTTTGGCACCTTGACTGCGCGCAAGCCTTGCGTAGCCCTGCAACATCCGGTCGACGTCGATTTCCTGCGCCCCGCGTTCGATAATCGCGGTGTCGACCCTTTCAGGCCGCAGGATCGGCACCAGCGCCAGCGCCTCGGCCCGCGTCAGCCAATCAATGCCCGTCGCGCCCTCGGCATAGGCTTCAAGTTTGGGCCGTTCGCTGTCCATGCCAAACAGCATTTCGCCGCGCGGCGACAGCAATGTGTGCTCGGAAATACCGGCAGGTTCCATCAGTTCAGGTTCTGAACTCGCGTTCAGCGCCCTGAGGGTTGCATTGCCGTAATTGCGGATGAAAATCGCCGCAGAGCGTCCGGTGGCGTGATATCCAAGCGCGCCTTCCCGTTCCAGCACCGTCACCGACGCGTGTGGCGCCAGTTTCGCAGCCGCGCTGATCCCTGCCATGCCGCCCCCGATGATGATGATGTCCGCCTGCTTGCCCATCTTCCGCCCCCGATAGACCCTGCCCTAAAGGCGTTCCAGCCCGCACCAATCCGCAATGAATAGCGCGATTGATTGGGTTGTGCGCCGCACACTGTCAAGATTGACCCGCTCGTTGAACCCGTGAATTGCCTCGGCAGATGGCCCATAGACCAACGCTGGGGCATCGGCGTAAAGCCCGAAAAACCGTGCGTCCGTGGTTGCGGTGATCGGGGTTTTTTCAAGCGCCCTTCCCGTGACCAGATGATGGGCGGTTTCAAGGGCGGTGATGGCCAGCCCGGCCTCGGCTTTTTGGTGATCGGCCAGCGCGTAACCTTCGGCCTGAAAGCCGTGATAGACGATTTCAGGTCGGTTGTTGCGCAGAAAGCTGTTTTGCGCAGCGGCGCTGTTCAAACAGGCCTCGATCTCAGCGCAAGCCTCGGTCAGGTCAGCGCCGGGATAAACCGCCATGCGCACGTCAAAGCAACACCAGGATGGCACCGAGGACACCCAATCGCCGCCGGAAATCTTACCGACATTGAGGTTCAGCGGATGATGCACATGCTGATAGGCCACATGCTTGCGATCTTCGGCATTCCAACGATCTTCAAGCCCATGCAGGGCGGCGATTAAGGGGATCGCGGCCTCGATCGCATTGGCACCGGATCCGGCACGTTCGACATGCACCGGGATGCCTTTCAGGTGGACCTGAAACCAGATCACGCCAATCTGGGCGATGGAAAGCTTCTCGTCAAACGGCTCCGGGATCAGGGCCGCGTCGGCCTTGTATCCGCGTGCAAGACAGGCAAGTGCTCCGTTGCCGGTGCATTCTTCTTCAACGACCGATTGGTAGAAAACATCTGCCGCCGGGGCAAAGCCAACCGCCTTCAAGGCATCCAGCGCAAACAGGTTTGCGGCCAACCCGGCCTTCATGTCGCCAGCACCGCGCCCATACATCCAGCCGTCGTCGATCCTTGGCTGAAACGGTGGCGTGTCCCACATCTCAAGCGGACCTACAGGCACCACGTCGATATGGCCGTTCAGGATCAACGAGCGGCCCTTGCCGGTCCGGCTGCGATGACTGCCGACCACATTCACCGCGTCGTCATAGTCACCAATCACCGGCGAAAACCCCGGCAGGTGGGCGATATCCGCGACATTGATCTGCCAGCGGTCAACGTCATATTTGCGCGTGCGAAGCGCTGCCGCCATGAAATCCTGGGCCGACTGCTCCTGCCCCCTCGTCGATGGGTGCGACGTCAGTTCCGCCAGAAACTCGGTCTCGGCATCAAACAGGGTATCGACCGCGTGTAGGATGTCGGTTTTTAGGGTCTCGCTCATCATCTGCCTTTCAGAAACGCGGAATCTCGCCTTCAGGAATGATCAGCGGCGCGTCGGTCGCCGCGATCACATCCTTGGCGGTCAGGCCTTCCAGAACCTCGCGCAGAACCAGGCCCTCGGGCGAAATGTCGATCACCGCCATGTCGGTGAAAACCCGGCCAACACAGGCTTTGGCCGTCAGCGGCAAGCTGCAATCGCGCACGATTTTGGAGCGTCCTTTGCGATCCTGATGGGTGGTCAGGATCACCACCCGTCGGGCCTTTTGCGCCAATTCAATGCCGCCACCTGCGCCGGGGGTAAACAGGCCAGGGATTTTCCAATTGGCCAGGTCTCCCCGCATCGACACCTCAAAAGCACCCAGCATGGTCAGGTCAAGCCGCCCGCCGCGTACCAGTGCAAACGAGGTCGCGCTGTCAAAATATGCGGTGCCGGGCAAGGGTGAGACATAGGTGCCACCGGCATCAATCAGGTTCCAGTCGGCCTTGTCATTGGGCAGGGTCGGCCCGATCCCGGTGATGCCGTTTTCGGAATGCAGACAAACCGGCATATCGCCCGGCAACTGGTCGATCACCTGGGTCGGCAGACCGATGCCAAGGTT
>CAYXXQ010000120.1:0-9217 GCA_964469075.1 uncultured Rhodobacter sp. | reverse complement strand
CAGACCGGAAAAGGCCTCACCGCCGAAGGCGAAAAACCTCCCCCAGTCTTTCTGCGGCAGGCCCCGCGAATAAAGAAAAATCACCTGATTAAGCGGCGCCAAGGTCAAAACCGCAATCAACCAAGGGATCATCAACCTTTTGAATTTGCAACAATAAACGCCCCACTAGGCCGATTTTCAACCAAGTTCGGGGTGACATACCCCGACACAAAAAATATCGCCGGCATCACGGTAATATCCAGAAAGATGTGCAGAATTCCGACCAGCTCGTTGGTTGCAGGATCATCCACGATCCAGAACGACGCCCATAGGCCCGAGGATTCGTAAACCCCGCCAGAATGATAGACGGTCACCAGAAAAATGATGAATGTTCGCAGATTGTCTAAGAAATAGATCCGGTTTTGATCGGCGTTCATCGTAAGCACTCCCCAAATAGGAAAGTGTCCTGTACCCAGTAACTATAAGTTCACGGCATCAATTCGTCCCGCCAAGGGGGTTTGGCCGACACCAGCGGCTCTGGTACGGTTTCCGCACCGGAAATCACCGTGACCAGCCGTGAAAAGTCGCTGGTTTCAGCATTGGCGTGCTGGCGCAAGGCGTTGAACGCCGCCGGAACCGCAAAGAAATGGGTGATGCCAAGATCAGCGTCCGAAATGGCAGTCAGAACCGCCCCGGGGTCAAAATCACGCAGAATGATGGTGGTCGCGCCGATTGCCAGCATCGGCAGGCAACTGACATTCATCGCCGCAATATGAAACATCGGCATCGCCGCCAGCGACACGCTGCGCATGGTGGTCAACAGCGGCCCAAACCCGCCAACAGCGGAAAAATGGATCATGCCGTGGGTAATGATCACGCCTTTCGGGCGGCCCGTTGTGCCCGAAGAATACATCAGCATGCAGGCCTCTTGCAGCCGCTGCGGCAGGCGTTCTGCGATGCTCTCCGGCGCATCGGCAATCGTGGCCTCAAAATCGCTCGGGCCGCCATCGCCGGTTGTGTCAAGCCAGGTGGTAACCTCGGGCGCATTGATTTGTGAAAGCAAGCGCTGCAACGACCGGTCATAGATCACCAGCCTGGCCCCGGCATCTTTCAGAATGTATTCCAGTTCAGGGCCGGACAATCGGTGGTTCAAGGCCAGCACCAGCCCGCCCAGACGCCAGGTCGCAAAGGTGATATCCATGATGTCGGCTGAGTTCGGCATCAGAAACGCAACCCGATCCCCGCGCCTCACGCCCAACCGGTCAAGGGCAGCGGCCAGTTTGCCAACACGGTCATGCATCGCGCCATAGCTGTGGACCCGCCCCGAGGGCAGTTCGCGCATGGCAATCCCGGTGGGATTTGTTTGCGCATGATAGGCCACCCAATCAACCACATCGTAATGCGTTTGTTCGATCTGCGCACCAGCGCTCTGTGCGGTTGCTTGCATCTGAGTCCCTCCCATTGGCCAATGAAGCAAGTATTACATTCTGTTTCTATAACGTAAGTTTTCCTTACTGACTCTTGCCGCCGCCTGCCGTTTTCTGAATGGTTTTGTCGTAAACTTTTGGGCGCAATTGCTATGATCGGCATGGATTGTCATCATCTGGTAGCAAAACGGTTTAGCAGGTGTCCAATATGGACGTGTTACATGGATCGGCCGGTCGCGGTAATTCCAGCGGTTTCTCTGACGCGAGCGGACGGTAGATGCCCTACAAATTCAATGATGCCTGAAGGGACAATTTCGACAAGGCACGGTATCGCGTTGCAAACTGGTCTGAGTACAACGAGAGCCTTCGACGGCGCGGCGATTTGACCGTGTGGGTTTCAGATGATGTGGCGCAAACTCCACATCGCCCTTGACCCCGACACTGGCGAAATCACTGCATCTGAACTGACGTCAGAACATGTCGGCGACGAAACGGCTCTCCCGGATTTGCATGCCGAAGTTGACGTCAATGTGGCACGTTTTCTGGCGGACGGCGCTTATGACGGCATGGGCGTTTTCGACTGTTTGGTGTCTAAGTTTGGACCTGACATCGAGCTTGTAATCCCACCGCATAAAAAATGCGGTACACGGTGAAAATCCGCACCGTAACCAGCACATCGAAGACATTGCTGAGCATGGCAGAATGACTTGGCAGACCAACACTGGATACAATCAAAGATCGGGCGTCGAAGCCCAGGTCGGGAGATGGAATGAGATTATCGGAAGCGGCCTGCAAGCACAGAATCCCGAGAACTAAACCTGTGAGATGAACATCGCGACAAAGGCCCTGAACCGCATGACCGAGCTAGGCCGTGCGAGCTACGAACGCGTCTCCTGAAAAGATTGGGTTAGCGGAAATTTTGCGCACCGCTTGATCCATGCAACACGCCCAAGCTAAATCTGTTTCTGAACACTGACGGCGTTAATAAATCCGCGCCAGTACATTGATCTCCGCGAAAACGCGTGCAGTCCGTCTGGTCAGGGTAGAGTTAAGCAAGTTTAGGCTCCCTGTTTTCTTCAATCGGCATGTGGATGATCGCGGCAAGCACCCCAAAGACAATTGCGGCCCACCACATTGGCGTGTAACTGCCATAGATATCAAAAATTCGCCCGCCCAGCCACGCTCCGGCAAAACTTCCAACTTGGTGGCTAAAGAACACCAGTCCTGCCAATGTAGAAAAATATGTGAGACCTTGGGTCTGCGCGATCAATCCCATCGTAAAGGGGACTGTCGAGAGCCATAATAGCCCCATAACAGCTGAAAAAATGTAGATCGTTATGGGGGACACGGGTGTAAGGATAAAGATCGTGATGACGACGGCGCGAGACAGGTAAATGCTCGCCAGCATGTTCTTTTTGGAATGAATCTGCCCACTCCATCCGGCCAGAAACGAGCCTGCAATATTGAAAAGTCCAATCAACGCTAACGACCACCCCCCCACAATGATCGGCAATCCAAGGTCAGTAATATGGGCCGGAAGATGTGTTCCAATGAATGCGACGTGGAAACCGCAGACGAAGAACCCAAAGAACAGGCACAAATAACTCCGATCGCTGAATGCGGTCTTTATTGCTTTGCCAAAGGCACCTGCCCCTTGTGAGGCAGCTGTCGGGACGGACACACGCGCCACGAAAATAAGGAATGGCAGGATTGCAACAAAGCTGAGGCTGATGAGAATGATCGTCTGCTGCCAGCCAAAATATCCAATCATCGCAGACGTGGCCGGGGCCGCAGCGAACATCCCCAAGGACGCAGCAGCAGTACCAAGTCCCATCACAAAACTGCGCTGCTTGGCTGTAACAACCTTGCTTAATGCGGCGATAACCACCGGGAAAGAGCAAGCGCCGGTCCCAATTCCGACAATCACGCCAGAGAACACAAAGACCTCCGGATTCATCACTGAACCCCTGAGGAAAAATCCAAGTGCGGCACATATCGCGCCGAAAGCTAGAACACGTGCGGTGCCGTAACGGTCCGCGGCCATGCCCGCGAAAGGCTGGGTGACCCCCCATGCCAACGCCTGAATGGCGACGGACAATGAAAAAACCTCACGCCCCCAACCCAGATCAGCCGACATGGGACGCAAGAAGACCCCAAACGTCGCGGAAAACCCAAATCCGAGGAAAGCAATGACACACCCCGCAAGAATGGCTGCGTTTACAGTCGATTTAGGAAGTGCTGAATTCACGTTCATTTGCTCTCGCCAAATCGGGAAAATATGAAGGGCCAACCATTATGCACTTGTTGCCTCAAAACAAGTTTATTTGTGGGATCAAAATCGAAAAGAAGTCCAGGTTCGCGTAGCAAACTGTGTGGCCATCGAAATTGGATTGGGCACCAACTCTTGCCTGGGTCTTCAAAAAGCCGCCGTTTGGTCTATGGACAGCATTTGGCAAAACGGACCCAAACCTGCCGTCTGCTGCATGTCACTCACCAGCCTGACAACCACCACAACCCCCATCCACACCCCCCGATCAGCGGTAAACGAAAGCTGAGTCGTTGTAGTTGATGGCGGCGAAGTGGTCTTTTTCGCTCCAGTAATCCTGGTTCAGCTGCCATTCCGGCTTGGCCCCGCGTTTGGGCATGACGTTCATGCCGCGCATCAGGTAGCCGGGGTTGAAATCTTCCGGGCTGCCCCAAGGCAGGATTGGCATGTCAGCGTCCTGGTCGCGCAGCGCCGCCGTAACCGAGGTGGCGCCCAAAGCATCCATATGTTTCAGCAATCCGCAGACAAAATCAGCGATCAGTTCGGTGCGCAATGTCCAGCTGGCGCGAAAATATCCGCAGACCCAGACCATGTTGGGCATGTCGGTAAACATCATCCCCATATAGCCCAGCGTATCGGACCATTGCCGCACCTCGCCATCGACCGTAAAGGCAATATCGCCCAGCGCACACAGGTTAAACCCGGTCGCTGTGACGATGATATCGGCCTCCAGCATCTTGCCGGATTTAAGGGCAATCCCGGTCTCGGTGAACCGCGAAATCTGGTCCGTCACGACCGAGGCTTTGCCGCTTTTGATCGCCTCAAACAGATCGCCATCCGGCACGAAAGCAACACGTTGCTGCCAGGGGCGATAGCTGGGTTCAAAATGGGTCGCGATGTCAAAATCCGGCCCCAGATAGGACCGCACCCCGTCCAGCAGCATCTGCCTGGCAACCTCGGGCTGGTGCGCGGCTGTGCGGGTGAACATCGCCTGATCAAACAGGATTTTCTTGCGGGTAATCTCGTGAATCGTGGCCTCATCCACCTGGATTTCCCGCAGCGTATCCGCCAGATCATTGGCATTGCGGCTGGGGTTGAAATAGGTGGGGGAGCGTTGAAGCATCGTTACATGCGCAACCTTGTCAGCAATCGCAGGCACCACCGTCGCCGCCGTCGCCCCTGACCCGATCACAACGACGGTCTTGTCGGCGTATTCCAGATCCTCGGGCCAGGATTGCGGGTGAACGATCTGGCCTTTGAAATCCGACATCCCCTCCCAGTTAGGTGTGTAGCCTTCGGAATGGCGGTAATATCCCTGGCACATCCACAGGAAACTGGTGGTGAATTGCAGCGTTTCGCCGGTATCAGTGCGGGTCGCAGTCAGCGTCCACAAATTGTTGTCGCTGGACCATTCGGCGGTTTTTATCATGTGGCCATAGCGGATATGCCGGGCCAGGTCGTTTTCCGCAATCACTTCGCCAAGATAGGTCAATATCTTCTCGGCCGTGGCAATCGGCGCCCCGGTCCAGGGCTTGAACCGATACCCAAACGTGTAAAGATCACTATCTGACCGCAGCCCCGGATATTTATGCGTCGTCCAAGTGCCGCCAAACGCGGTTTGGGCTTCAAGGATGACGAAACTTTTGCCCGGAACCTGCTTGGTCAAATGGTACGCACTGCCGATCCCGGAAATCCCGGCCCCAACGATCAGCACGTCGAAATGTTCAGCGGAATTGAACGTCATAAGCAAAGGCTCCATACATGTGGGCATTGATCCGGCCGGTGAAGCGCCATTTAGGGCGCGCCGGCACCCAACCACCTGCACCCAACCCCCTGCACCCAACCCCCAAGGTCTTCCCGCGTCCCCCGCATCAGTGCAAGCGAAAACCAAGGTGGGTGATCCGGGTGGTGTTCAAATCAAAAGTAAAAGACACCACCTATTAAGGCAGAACACTTCGGGGAAAAGATGCTGGAGGATGGGACATAAGACCTCTACCCTGAAGCCAACACGTATCGCGGTTCATGTATCGCGCATAGGATATAGAACGATCAGACGGGGGGTGATCTTTGGATATCAACGCCAGCCAGTTATCCGCGCTGAGGCGCGATTTTCATCGCCTTCCTGAACTTGGCTTCCAGGAGGAAAAAACAAAGGCCAAGGTTGCGGGTATCCTGCGAGACCTGGGTCTGGAGGTCCATGAAGGTGTTGGCGTGGTCGGCATTCTAAGGTCCGGGACTGGCAATCGGGCGATCGGGTTGCGCGCGGATATGGACGCCTTGCCAATCAACGAAGCAAGCACCCACGCTTACCGTTCCGAAACACCCGGCGTCATGCATGCCTGTGGCCATGATGGTCATATGACAATGCTTTTGGGCGCCGCACAATCCCTTGCTGCCGATCCAGATTTCGACGGGACCGTCGTGTTTATCTTTCAGCCCAACGAAGAACATGGCCTTGGTGCCCGTGCGATGATTGACGAGGGCGTGTTGCAGCATTTCCCGATCGACGAGGTCTATGCAATTCACAACTTGCCCGGCGCGCCACTGGGGCAGGTCTCGACGCGGGCGGGTCTGATCTGCTCCTCTGAAAGCCTTTTTGAGGTTACGATCCACGGGCAGGGCGGCCATGCCTCGATGCCCCAGGCAGGTCGAGACGCGATCACGATTGGGGCGGAGATCGTACAGGCATTGCAGACAATCGTTTCGCGCAAACTTGCCCCCGGGGCTGGGGCGGTGGTGTCAGTGACCGAGTTTTTGACCGATGGGCAACGCAACGTGTTGCCAGGCACAGCAACCCTTAAAGGTGACGCGCGCGCCCGCAGCCCCGAAGATCGCAACGTCATTGAAGCCCTGATGCGCCAGATCGCCGGGGGCATTGCCTCGGCGCATGGCGCTACGGTTGAGGTCGAATTCAACACTGAGTTTATCGAAACCATCAACGCTGAAACCCCAACGCAGGCCGTCATCCGGGCGGCGCAAGGCACTGGCCTTCAAACCATCGGCGACCGGCAACCCATGAGCTTCTCAGAAGATTTCGCCCATTTCAATGCGGTGGTCCCGGGGTGTTTCTTGCTTTTGGGGAATGGCGACAGCGGCACGCATGGACAACCGTTGCATTCCAACGATTACGATTTCAATGATGCCCTCTTACCAATAGGTGCAACACTGTGGGCCGAAATTGTGCGCGATCGCCTGCCCCTTTGCGGAGAAGACAGATTACGATGATGTTCGCCTCCCGCATGCAGGCCTTTCGTCAACGTCTGAATGATGCCGAAATTGACGTGGCGCTTATCACGGACGACGACAACGTCTACTACCTGACCGGATACTACGACTATCTGCACATGGAATTTGGGCGTCCGACAATTCTGATCGTGCCGCGCGACGGGGAAAGTTTGCTGATTACCCCAACTATTGATCTGAACACCGCCGAGGCAGCGGCGCAGGTTGAACGCATCGCGGCATGGAACGACGGAATGGGGGCCGAGTGGCGGGAGAAACTTCCCGAAGCGGTAAAGGATGCTGGCCGCATTGCCATTGAGCCCGATCATATGCCGCCGGTTGTTCGTGGTTATGTGGACGACCTTGTGGGGGCGCAAAAGCTAACCAGCGCGACCCCAATTCTGGCCGACATGCGGATGATCAAGTCGTCTGAGGAGTTACAATTGGCCCGCCATGCCGGGCAGGTGGCGGGGGCGATGATGGCAGCGGGCCGGGCCGCAATTGGCGATGGTGTGCCGGAATATGAGGTCGCGATTGCCACGTCACTTGCAGGCACCCGAAAGGCCGCCGCGCTGTTGGCGGCGCATTATGATGATGCCGACATGTCGCCAAACACTCATTTTCTGCAAATCATGGCCTCGGGCGACACGATCACCAAGACGCACCACCGGGCCTCGACCCGGATCATGCGCTATGGTGAACCTGTTTTTCTGTGCTTCTGCGGCATGACGAATTTCCACCGTTTCAAACTTGGTTTCGACCGGACCTTTTGGATTGGCGAGATCGCGGATAAGTCACAGGCCAGGGTTTATGAGGTTGCCCTGGCCAGCCAGCAAGCGGCCCTTGAGGCGATGCGCCCCGGAGTGACGGCCGAAAGCGTGCATGCCGCCTATGCCCAGGTTATTCAAGGCGCTGGCTATCAGTACCCGTTCCGCTGCGGGCGGGCGACGGGGTTCAGCTTTCTGGAAAAACCTGAACTGGTGACAGGCGACACAACGATTTTGCAGCCGGGCATGGTTCTGGCGGTGGACGGTTCGGTTTCGGTGGCGAATTTTCGCGCGCAGGTCGGCGACAGTTTCATCATTACAAAGGACGGCTATGAGCCTGTCACCTCGCACCCAAAGGCGCTGGAGGATTTGATTTTGTGATCTACGGCGATGATTGCTGAAGCCTTCAACGTGCGCCTGCACGATGACATTATCCACCCCCATTCGCAGTCAAGTCTACTTGGCCTGACGTCTCGGGATTAGGCCAATAGCCGCCTTTAACGGGAACCTGCCGCGCCCATCCAATCACCCGCCCAAAATGGCGCGGGGGTCTCCTTCGTAAAGGGCTTGGGCCAGATCTTTCCGGTGGCGCAGTACGGCTTTTTGATTGACCGATCCTTTGTCGGTGACTTCGCCTTTGTCCAGATCCAAGGGCGCTGTCAGGACCATCACACGCGTCACCCGGAGGGAGGATCCGCCAGCGGTGGCGTTGTAGTTGGCCAAAAGCGCTGTCAGACGCGCGCGCAGAGCCGGGTGGTTGAAGAGATCGGCGTTTTCTAGCGCGCTGCCGCCCGGGACGATCCGCTCAATGGCCGGGCGGAACGGCACCAACAAAGCGCCGAGTTCCTGGCGGCCTTCGCCCACAATCACAGCATCACGCGCCAGGCCTTCCAGGGCGTTGGTCAGCTTGCCGCGCAGGGCGCCGACGCTGACCCAGGTGCCAGTTGCCAGCTTGAAGTTTTCTGCCGTCCGCCCATCAAAGAAGAACCCTTTTGAGGGATCGCGCGTGTCGGCAAAACGCAGGGCGTCGCCGAGGTTATAATACCCCTCGTCATCAAAAACCTCCGCCGTCAGCTTGGGATTGCGCCAATAACCGGGGGTGATGGAAGGGCCTTTGATATGCGCCTCCCACCGGCCCTCAATAGGGACAAGCTTCAGGATCAGCCCCTTGTTGGGAACGCCGACATTGCCGGGCTTTTCCTGCGGTTCAGTGCAAAACAGGGCCGAGGGGGCGGTTTCCGTCGCGCCCAGCCCGGTTGACAGCAAAACACGCTGCCCCGTCACCGCAATCGCAAGCCGATCAAGCGCTGCCCATGTGTGTTCGGCCATCGCCGCCCCGGCATACATCAGCAGGTTCAGGTCGCGAAAAAAGCTGCTGGCAAGGGCGTGGTCGTCCTGCATCGCTTCGACCAGCATTTCAAACCCTGCAGGCACATTGAAATACCAAGTCGGGGATATTTCGCGCAGGTTCCTGATCGTGATGTCGATCAGCCCTGGCGCTGGTTTGCCTGCATCAATGTAGTAGGCGCCGCCATGATAAAGCGCCATGTTGAAAA
>CAYXXQ010000119.1:0-9256 GCA_964469075.1 uncultured Rhodobacter sp. | reverse complement strand
TGGCGCAGGCGCATTTTTTGGTACAGCCGAGTTTTGAAAGCTATGGCTTTGCGTTTTGCGAGGCGTCGGCCTATGGCCTGCCCTCACTTGGTTTGCGCATTGGCGGTGTGCCGATTGTTGAGGGGGTTAACGGCCATGCCCTGCCCGCTGGGTCCACCGCCCGCGATTTCACCAAGCTGATAAAGGCCTATCTTGATACGCCCGACGACTATGCGCGGCTGCGGGAAACTTCCCGGGCAGAGTTTGAAGAACATCTTAATTGGGATGCCTGGGGCCGACGGGTAAAAGCGTTGTTGCGCGATTTTAACACCCCGTCCCCTTAACGATTACGCTGAACGTGCGGAAAATCAGGCGGATGTCTGTTTGCAATGACAGATCACGAAAGTAGCTGGTGTCATAAAACGCCCGCTCGGCAAAACTGGTTTCGTTGCGGATCGAGGTTTGCCAATAGCCAGACAGGCCCGGACGCATTTCATAATAGGCGGTGCCGGGGTAAAGTGTGCGCTGATTGCTCATCATCGGGCGCGGGCCGATGATCGACATTTCGCCGCGCAGCACATTCCAAAGCTGTGGCAACTCATCAAGTGAGGTTTTGCGAATGAACCGGCCAAGCCGGGTGATGCGCGGGTCGTTCTCCAGCTTTTGGCGACGGTCCCATTCGTGGCGCGCTACCGGGTCGCGGGCCAGATAGGTTTCAAGCAGCGCGTCGGCATTATGAACCATGCTGCGCAGTTTCCACATGCGAAATTCCCGCCCGCCGCGACCGACGCGCATTTGGCTATATAAGGGTGATTTGCCGTCCAGCGCGATCAGCAGGCCAAGCACGACCAGCACCAACAGCACCGGTCCAGTTGCCAACAACACCAGCGCAATATCCAGCGTGCGTTTCAGAAAAGCCTGGTATAGGCCGATCGGCGCCGGTCCGAACAGGAGCCGGTCATCCAAAGTGCGGTTAAAGTCAAACGCCATGTTTCCACCTCGCTAAGACGGAACAGGGAGCATCCAGATGGGTCGCAATCGGCCGCAGGTCAGCGACTGCTGCGGCGCATTGCGCAGCAGACAGCTCATTGCCGGAGCAATGTCAAATTTTGACATGGTCAAACTTCGATGACGTGGAGGTATTCAGTTTTTTCCGGCCTCAGCCAGAGCAAACATATGTGGGCGATTGCGCCTAGGATAAACCCTATTCACACCTTACTTTCTCCCACCACAGGACATTAATTGGACATATTTCACCACAAGTCCAGTACATCCTTAAGGTTAACGCCTACATCCTTGAATTAGCGCTATTTTTAACCAAAATTGAGGTATAAAACCTCTTGATATTGAGGCCGTGACCCGACCGCAATAATTTACTGTTTCGCAGGGGTAAATGATAACCTGGAATGGTCGGTTACTGTTTCAGAAACCGATCCGGCATCGCGAATCACAGTGATCTTGCAGATCACAGATGATGGCAACAAAACGGCCCGAAGATTGGGCCGTTTTGTTGGATATCGACTGGTCGTGACGGGATCAGTTTGTGACTTTTGACAGTCCTGCGCGCGTAAGCTCGGTTATCCGCGCCAGTGGCAGATAGTCACCAAGCAGCATCAAAAGCATCGGCACCGCCAGCAACAGCAATCCTGCCACCGCCGCCTTTATCAGCCATCGCCGCGTCATGTCCGACGTGGTTTCGATGTTTGGAATGGCGACCACCGGCCGCAGGCCAAGCTGCCGCTCCATCTGGGCGGCCGTGCGCAAGACCGGGTTCAGCGCCTCAAGCACATAAACGAGGGCTGATGCCAGCGCGATACTGGCAAAACTGCCCATCGCAAATACCTTGCGGCGGCTGGGGGCGATCGGCTGATCTGGGATCTGCGCCAGTTCCAGGATCTCAAAATTCTCTGACTGGCGATTGGTTTCCAGCATCTGCCCCATCTCAGCCTCGGCCCGGTGGCGGGTGATGATGGTGTACTGCTCCTCCAGTTTATCAAGCCGCCGGGTCAGGGTATTGAAGGTCTTTTCCACCTGTGGTGCGCGGCTGATCACTTCTCGGATAAAGTCGCGGCGCTCACCGAGACTGGCGCGCTGTTCTTCGATCTCGTTGATACGCTTCACGATCACCGGGCGACGGTCTGTGACATCGCCGCCGGTCAGCTCAACCAGTTGCTGTTCAAAGGCAAGATCGGCCTCTTCAAGCCCGATCAACTGGCTGCGCATGGCGGCAATCGCGTCGGGCAAAGCATCGGCATTGGCGCGTTTGAACGCTGCGATTTCGGTATCAAGGGCTGTGATTTCACGCCCGACCCGGGTTTCTTCGCTTTCAAAAAATTCCAGCGCTTCACGCACCCGATCTTCCCGCTGTTGACGGCTTTGTTCCAGCACGCTGGTCACGAATTCATTGGCGACATCCGCCACCTGAACCGGATCACCCAACTGCACAGTAATGGTCAGCGCGGTCGGCGAAATGTCGGTGCGCCACTGCAATGTCGGGTTGGTGACCTGTTCAATCTGGGTGGAAATCCGCAGCCAATAGACTTTGTCGTTGATAGAAGCGCCGGGTATATCACTGAAAAGATTGTATTTACTGATGATCCTGATCAGGTGATCGCGGGCCATAAGACGCTGCTCCGTGCGCTGCAACTGCTGCAATGCGCGAGAGCTGTCACGGCCGCTTACCAGACTGTCCGACACCGCCGAGGTTTGAATCTGGATCACCGCCGATGTTGCATAAAGTTTAGGTAAATCAAGGGCATAGAAGAAAGAGATGACCGTGCCGGTGACCGCGATCAGCGCGAAAACCAGCAGTCGGCGGCGCAGCATGCTGACCGCTTCGGCAATTGGCAGGATTTTGTTCACACCCATCCCTCCCTTTCTGCGATGCGGCCTGTTGCAGCCACCCCTGGAGCGCAAAATGCCACAAAAATGGGGTGATAATATGTCCACAGCCGCTGTTGCATCAATGCACCCGTTGCAGTCTGGTTTTTCGCGCAGGCAGGGCCACGCCGGTTAAAATTCTGCCGTCACGCACCACATATCGCCCCTGCAAGGCAAAGCCTTTGGGAAATCGGCTGGAATTTCTGTTGAATATCGCGCAAAATGTGGATGAAACCGGGTCGACATCCACCGTAAACATGTCGAAACCGAACATTTCATGGCTTAGGACATATTGGCACTTATAGGCTGCCTCTTTGGCGCAAAACGTTAAGGTGGCGCGCAGGCCCTGGACCTTGGCAGGCAGGCAGGCCAGATTATGCAGTTCAGCCGAAGTGCAGATTTCCGGCCACAGGTCTTGCGGCAAGGGTTGCGCTGGTTCGACATCGACCCCCAACCCGGCATGGGTTGCCTTCGGGGCGACTGCCGCCAGGCACAGGCCTTCGCAATGGGCAATGCTGCCGACCAGATCCTGCGGCCAGACCGGCGCGCGATCCTGGCCTTGCGGCACCGCGCGTGGCGGTGTTCCAAGGGCCACCATTGCCGCGCGCGCCGCCATCCGACCGGCAATAAACTCTCGCTGACGGGGGGGATGGGCGGTGGCAATCGCCGGCAGTTCAGCATCATAAAGCGCTGTTAGCCCATCGGCCGGATCAATCAGCGCCAGTGAAACGCCGCTTTCAAACAGATCCGGCAAGGCCGCCGACGGCACCCGTTGACGGGAGGAGGCAAATGCAGACATTTCGCTACCCCGCCCGTCGATTGGCGCGCATCTGCCGCCGCTTGGCCATCGCATGGGCCCGATCTTGGGCGCGGGTAGCCGCAGCCTCCGCCGCTTTTGGCCCTGATTGCGGTTCTGATGTTGGCGCGGTGCCCAGCAGGCCTTCCAGATGCTGCGCCAGATCGGCCAGGACCGGGAAGCGGAAGATATCGGTGATGTTAATCTTAGTTGTGCCAAGGGCTTCCCGAATTTCGCGATGCGCTTGCACTGCCAATAGTGAATGCCCGCCAAGATCAAAGAAATTGTCCCGCGCGCCGACCTTGGCATGCCCCAAAATCCGCGACCAGATCGCCGCGATCTGTTGCTGAACATCGTTTTCTGGGGCTGCGAACCTTTCCGCCCGATGCAAAACCCGCATGTCTGAAGGTGACGGCAGGCCTGTCCGGTCGATCTTTTTGTTTGGTGTCAACGGAAAATCCGACAGCTGAACGATATGTGCAGGCCGCATATACTCCGGCAGTGTCGCGGCCAGATCAGTCTTGAGGTCACTCTCGGAAATCTCAGCATTTGCAAGCACATAGGCGACAAGGCGAATGTCATGCTTTACGTCTTCGCGCGCGATCACCACGGCTTGTCTGATGCCGTCAAGCCGTTCAAGCGCTGCCTCAACTTCACCAAGCTCGATCCGGTATCCGCGAAGCTTGACCTGGTTATCAACGCGACCCAGGAAGCTGAATCGACCGTCGGCGCGGCGCTGCGCCAGATCGCCGGTCCGGTACATCCGCGCGCCTGCCTTACTGTCAAACGGATCGGGCAGGAACAGCGCCTTGGTCAGATCTTCGCGCTGCCAATAGCCGGGGGTGACGCCATCGCCGCCGATATAAAGCTCACCCGTCTGGCCGACCGGCACCGGCTGCTGTGCCGCGTTGAGCACGTAGAATTTGGTGTTGGCAATGGGCCGACCGATATTGACGATATCCTCGGGCATTTCGGCTTTTTCTACCGAGGACCAGATCGTGGTTTCCGTGGGCCCGTACATGTTTAAAACCTCCGCTGTGGTTGCGGATTTCAGATCGGCCAGCAAACTTCCAGGCAAGGCCTCCCCACCGATTATCAGGTGCTTGATCTGCGCCAGGGACCGCCGCGCTTCGTCGTCTGCGGCGATCATCCGGGCCATGCTGGGGGTGCATTGCAGATGGCTGACGTTGTGGCGCGAAATCTGGGCCGCCAGCGAAAAATCATCGTGATTAACGACACCGGTTTCGCCGGATCGGCGCAGCACTTCGGCCAATGGATACAGCCCCTCAAGTACGGATTGCACAGGGATGCCATAGTCAATCAGGCAGGCGATTTCATCGACACCGATGCGTTTCAGCTGTTCAACCCGGCCAAGACAATCCTCGACCGTGCCAAACAGGCCGCTGTCTTCAAAATAGCGCGTGAAGGCAAATTCAAGGATGCCTTCCAGCTCGTCCGCACTCAGGGTTTCAAGATCAATTTCAAACGGATTGGTCACACCCTTGGGCTTTTTGAACGCTGGGAAGGCCCAGGCGCATTGCTTGATCAGACCGGCCGCACTGGTCAGGTAATCCTTCAGCGGTTGGCGCACGGTTTCGCGCACAACTTCGCGATCACGGCCAACATATGTGTGCAGCATCAGCGACACTTTGTGATCCGCCGGGTCAAAGCCGTTTTCGCGCAGGGCGGTGTGGTAAATCTTGATCTTATCGGCGACCTCATCAATGCTTTGGCCCAACAAATGGGTCAGAACATGGGCACCGATCTCACCCGCTTCCTTCCAGGTTGCGGGATTACCAGCGATTGTCACCCAGATCGGCAGTTCTTTGGAGACAGGGCGTGGCTGGGTCACGACCTTGAAGCCTTTGCCGTCTTTGGTTGGGAATTCCACCGCTTCACCACGCCACAAGCGTTTCAGATCGGCAATCGCATCAAACATCGCCTTTCGATTGTTGGGTGGCGTGTTTTCCGGGCGCAGCACGAAATCATCCGGCTGCCAGCCTGCCGCCACCGCAAGCCCGGCACGGCCATTGGTCAGATTGTCGATAACCGCCCATTCTTCGGCCACCCTAGCCGTGTGATGCAACGGCATCACGCAGGATCCAGCCCGAACCGACAGGTTTTGCGTGACCGCCGCCACAGCCGCCCCGGTAACGGAGGGGTTGGGATAGGGTCCGCCAAAGGCATGAAAATGCCGCTCAGGCGTCCAGATGGCGGAAAACCCGTGACTGTCGGCGAACTTGGCACCTTCCAGCAACAGCTCATATTTTTTCGGACCGACCCCATCGTCATTGCCCCAGAAATAAAGGCTGAAATCCATGTCGCGATCGGTCGTGGCGATGCGGCCAGCGGACAGCCCGGCACGGTTTTCGTCACCACCGATCACCAGTTTGAAGCCACGCGCCAGGGTCCAGAACAGCTCAAGAACCGAGATGTCAAACGACAGGCTGGTCACCGCCAACCAGACAGCGCCTTGGTCATGCGCAATATGCTGATCCATTCCAGCAAAGAAATTCGTAACATTGCGATGCGCAACCATCACCCCTTTCGGCGTCCCGGTGGAGCCTGACGTGTAAATCATATAGGCCACATCATCGGGCTGCACGCCGCTGTCGGGATTGTTTGGCAAAGCTGCCGCAAGGTCCGCGTCCTGATCAATCAACAGAACATTGGTCTGATGCTGCGGCATATCAGCGGCCAGATCACTGCGGCTGACGATCATGTCAAGCGCACTGTCTTTGATGTAATGCGCCAGCCGATCCTTTGGATAGGCCGGATCAAGCGGCACATATCCCGCCCCGGCTTTGAGGATGCCAAGGGCCGCGATCAACAGGTCAAGGCCGCGTGTCATATGCAATCCGACCAGGCTGCCAGGCCCGATATCGCGGGCCAGCAACAGATGCGCCAGTTGGTTGGCGCGCCGGTTCAGGACCTGATAGGTCAGGTTTTGGTCCTCAAACATCAACGCCGTCGCCTCAGGGGTTTTTACCACTTGGGCTTCAAAATGCTGATGCAAGGCAAGGCTTGCATCGTACTCGGTTTTTGCAGGATTGCTGGCGGCCAGAACCAAGTCGCGTTCTTCCGCAGGCATGGATGGCATGTTTGTGATCACAATCTTGGGGTCTTGCGCGATCACATCAGCGAAATAGTGCAAACGCGCTTCAATCAAGGTGATCGCTTCGCCTGACAACCGATTGGTATCATACTCTATACCAAGGACGTCACCGGACAGCATCAGGCAGATCGCCGAGCCTTCAATCGGATCCTTTGCCGACCCGAAGACAAGACCAATCGCAGGGCGTTCCGGCAGTGACAGGGCCGGATCACGCAGGATCAGATCACGCGCAAAACTGCCTTTGCTTTGCGTGGTGGTCAAGGCGGCCAAAGCGTCGGTTGCGATGTCTTCAAACGCCGCTTCTGGCTTGATCTCCAAGGTCATCGGCAGCCATTCGGCGCAATAAGCGCTCTGCCCGTTTGCCACCTCAGGCGCGCTGCAAGCCAGGCCAATCTTGTCTTCACCGGTCAAGCTCCGCAACCAAACCGCAATAAGGCCAAGCATCGTGTCGGGTTTCAGCGCGGTCGGCAATTTCGGGCGAAAGCTTTTGTAAGCCGCCGTGGTCTTGTGAGGGTCCGCAATGGCAATTGCTGACGGCTGATACCGGCCAAGCGTATCACGCCAATACTCTTCGCCTTTGGCCATATCACGCATCGTCTGGCTAAGGGCCGCTGCGTCCTTGTTGGTAAGTGCTGGCAGGATATCACCTACAGAAACATGATCTGAAGCCTGGATCGGCTGGCCGGCAAAATTGCGCAGGCCGGTCAATCGCAAGATCCCATCACTGGTCGCGACTTCAAGCGCGTCTTCGGTTGCTGAAATCACTGTCCCGGATTTGCCAGCAGTGCTGGCAGTCGGCGCTGACACAATTTCAGCCGCACCGATCAACGCAATGTCCGCACCCAGATCAACCTTGGCAATCGCCAACGGATTCCAATAGTTGCCATGATCAAGCGCCCGCACAATGGCCGTCAATTCCGCCGCTGGCTTGCTGAAGTCAAGCTGTGCGGCGGCGGTTGGACGGTCGGCGCGCAGGTACTGACTGCGTTGATTGATATCCTGCGGCTGACCATCGGCTGCACCGCTTTCAAGCTGCTCCAGAAGCGGCGGAAAACTATCAATCGCCGCCTCGTAACACTTGGTGTTAAGGGTCAGCGCGGTTTCCGTATCCCCCAGATCAAACAGGCGTTGTTCCAGAATATTACCGGTATCAACGCCCGCCTCAATCCGGTGCCAGGTGATGCCGTGACGCGCCTCTCCATTGATCATGGCCCAGACCGGCGCGTTCAGTCCGGCATAGCGCGGCAGCGGCCCGTCATGGAAGTTCACGCCGCCCTGCCTGGCCATATCCAGCACCGGCTGGGGGATCAGCGACAGGTTGGCAATGCTCAGCAGCCAGTCAAAAGGGATGCCCGCAAGACGCTGAGCAAGACCATCGCCGCCAGCGATCACTGTCAGTGATTTTCCGGTCGCCCAATCGGCGATTTCGGCGCTATCCGTGACGACGGCCTTGATTGTGTGGCCGCGGCTTAACAGGATTTCACTGCATTGGATCAAAAGCGAACCATTGCCAATAACGATGCTTGAAAACGGGGTCATGTGTCCCTCCGGTCGGTTGGGTCTGGGATTGTACTTGTGGTTAATCTCGATATTCCGCGCTTGAGCGGTTTCAGGCCTTTGAATGCCTGGCCAAGCGCGTGGCCAAGCGCGTGGGTCGCGACATCACGCAAAAAATGCGGTGGATCCTGCGCCGGTTTACCTTGCAGCACACGCCGCAATTGCCAGACCAATCCACCGGCAAAAAGCGCAAGCGTGGCCGCCGTGGCATAAGCCGGACCGTGGTTCTTGGAGAAATAATAAAGCCGCGAGTTCAGCCAGTACCCCGGCACCCGTCGCCATCCCTTCATCCCGGTCGAAACCGAGCCGATATGCGTCACGGAACTGTCGCGCACATAAAGCGTCTGAAACCCGGCGCGGGCCGCGCGCAGGCATAAATCGGTTTCCTCAAAATATAGGAAAAACGCCTCATCAAACAAGCCGATCTGATCCAAAACATCCCGCCGCATCATCATACTTGCCCCGGCAAGCCAATCGACCTGACAGGTGCGCGCAGGCACCGGCAAAGCAATGATGGAACGGGCAAAAACCCGGCTGACCGGCCCAAACCTTGCGGCCGCGTCAAACACCCCGGCAAGGCTGGGAAAACGAAAGGCGGTGACATGCACCTTTCCGTCCGGGCCGTGAATGTAACTGCCGGCAAACCCGGCATTTGGATGGGTTTCAAATGCCAGCAATAATGCCCTGATCGCGCCCGCGTCTGGAAATGCGTCGGAGTTCAGGATATAGTAAAAATCGGGTTTACTGCCGTCAGCCATCCCCTGACGGATGCCGAAATTGTTGCCTGCCCCAAACCCACCATTCCGCCCGGATTGTAGCGCACGCATCGGAATTTCAGAAGGATTATCAATCTTTTCCAAGCCGTTCCTGATGTGATCAAACGACCCGTCGGCCGAGCAATTGTCAACGATCAGCAACTCCGCATTCAG
>CAYXXQ010000118.1:0-9270 GCA_964469075.1 uncultured Rhodobacter sp. | reverse complement strand
TGGTCTGGCTGGAAAACTTCGGATCAGGCACTTTGATCGACAAAACGCAGGTCAGGCCTTCGCGGGCATCATCGCCGGTAAAGTTGATCTTTTCCTTTTTCGCGATACCGGACGAGGCCGCATAGGCGTTAATCGTGCGCGTCAGCGCCCCGCGAAAACCCGCCATATGGGTGCCGCCATCGCGCTGCGGGATGTTGTTGGTAAACGGCAGAACGTTTTCATGGTAACTGTCGTTCCACCACATCGCGACCTCGACGCCGATATCGTCACGCTCCCCGTTGATATAAATCGGTTCTTCGATCAGCGCGGTTTTTGACCGGTCAAGATGGCGGACAAATTCCCGCACGCCGCCTTCGTAAACCAGGTCTGTCTGCAGCATTTCCACAGGCCGATGATCTTCAATGCGGATGCGTACGCCGGAATTCAGGAAGGCCAGTTCGCGCAGGCGGTGTTCCAGGGTTTTGAACACATAATCAAGGTTTGAAAACGTCTTGGTCGAGGCCAGAAACCGCACTTCGGTGCCCTTGCGGCCATTGGCGTCGCCGACAACACGCAGATGTTCGACGGTTTCGCCGCCTTCAAACCGGGCGTAATGCTCTTTGCCGTCGCGCCAGATGCGCAGTTCCAGCCAGTCGCTAAGCGCGTTGACAACCGAAACGCCAACCCCGTGCAGACCGCCGGAAACCTTGTAGGAATTGCTGTCAAATTTACCGCCCGCATGCAGCTGGGTCATGATGACTTCGGCGGCGGAAACGCCTTCTTCTTCGTGGATGCCAACCGGTATACCGCGGCCATTGTCAGACACCGAAACCGAATTATCGGCGTGGATTATCACCGTCACCGTATCGCAATGTCCGGCCAGGGCTTCGTCGATACCGTTATCGACCACCTCATAAACCATATGATGCAGGCCCGAGCCATCGTCAGTGTCGCCGATATACATACCGGGACGTTTGCGAACGGCCTCTAACCCTTTGAGAACCTTGATAGATTCTGCGCCATATTCTTCGGTAATGCGTTCGTTTTCTGACATGCGTCCTGTCCACAGATTTACCTGCTACATATACGGGTTTTGCTGGGGAATGTCACGGGCATGCCACAATATTTTGTGGTTTAGCAGGTTAGGGTCGGGCGACCGCGCGGCTTACAATAACAAGCGCTCTGTTTGGTTGATGAGCCAACCGCCCAAGAGCCTGATCCCTGGGTTGAAGCGGGCTTTGATCACTCAAAATATTCCGGGCGCAGATAGTCAAACTCCACCCCGTTCAGCGTGACTTTCAACGCCTCCATATAGCCACGGCGACCGGCACTTAGCGGCAGCAGAGCCGCGCGGGCTTCGATGGTGTTGGGCCGTTCCCGGAACGAATAAAGCAGGTTGCCATTGGCCATCGGCTCCAAGGTCACAGTGCCAAGTGCGATGCAGTTGTCAACGCCATCAGTGATATGTTCGGTATAGGTGATCTTCCGGGGCGCAACGCTTGCCAATGTCCACACGCCAGAACAGGCCGCCGACGGATACGCAACCTGCGCGCCCTTGTCGGTGATTATCACCTCGATTGACCAATGGCTGCCGTCATTTTGCCAGCCGACGCCGTAATAGCGCGTCTCGGCCGCTATCTGGTCGATCAGGTCCGCCGCTGGTGCCGCTATCGGCAGCGTGAGCAACAGGCACAGGGTTAACGCAAACTTCATGGTCTATCGCTTTCCTTGATTGTTGAGCCGTCAGGCCCTTCATCAACCTCAAAATACTGGGCCCGGTCGCCAAGGGTTGCAAACAGCGATGCGTCGGTGCCGGTCATCCAAGCTTGCGCGCCCAGGGCGCAAATCTCGTCATAAAGCGCTGCACGTCTGTCAGCGTCCAGATGGGCCGCGACCTCATCCAGCAGAATGATCGGGGCGGCCCCGAAATCCTGCGCTAGGGCGCGGGCATTTGCCAGGATCAGTGAGATCAGCAGGGCCTTCTGCTCCCCGGTTGAGCAAAGCTTTGCCGCCACGCCCTTGGCCGCAAAAATCGCAGACAGATCCGCCCGGTGCGGGCCTGCCAATGTGCGGCCTGCCATCAGATCGCGCGGGCGACCTTCTTGCAGGGCATGCTGAAAATCCTCGGCACTTGTGATCGGATCAACGTCCTCGGCTGCCTCAAGGGTCAAATCGGTAGTCGGGAATGCGGTTTGCACATTTGCCTGGGATTCCGCCAGCCTGATGATCGCCTCTTGCCGGTTTGAGGTGATTCCGGCCCCGGTTTCCGCCATCCGGATTTCAAGTGCGCGATACCAGCTTTCGTCGCTGACATTGTCCTTCAAAAGCCGGTTGCGTTCGCGCATCGCCTTTTCATAGACCAGCGTCAATTCGGCATGATCGGGGTAAAACGACATGGTGATCCGGTCCAGAAACCGACGGCGACCATCGGCCCCTTCCAGCCACAAACGATCCATCGACGGCACCAGCCAGACCATGCGGGCAAGTTTGCCCAGGGATATCTGCGACGCGGCTTTGCCATCTATCCTGACCTGACGCGATGCCGAGCCTTCGGCCCAGGTTTCAATGTCATGGCTGAAACCAAGGCTGTCCAGACCGGCGGTGATCTTCCAGCCCAGGCTTTCGGGGGTGCGGATCATTTCTTCCGCGCTGGCGCGCCGAATACCGCGACCCGGCGACAGCAGGGAGACCGCCTCAAGAATGTTGGTTTTACCGGCCCCGTTTGGCCCGAAAAACGCCAAAGGGCGCGCATCGGGCGTCAATTGCGCGGATTTGTGAGACCGAAAATGCGAAAGCGTCAGACGGGTTAGGGCAAGCCCTGACACAAGTTTACACCCGCATCGGCATAACGACATAAACCGCCGAGTCGTCGTTGCCTTCGCGCATCAATGTCGGATCACCCGAGGAATTGAACAGAAACACCGCGTTTTCGCGATCGACCTGGCTGGCAATTTCCAGCAGGTATTTGGCGTTGAAGCCGATTTCCAACCGCTCGTCATTATAGGCGACGGCAAGCTCTTCTTCGGCGGCACCGCTGTCCGGGGCGTTGACCGACAGGATCATGCGATCTTCGTCCAACGACAGCTTAACCGCGCGGGACCGTTCCGAGGATACGGTTGAAACCCGGTCCACTGCCTGGGCAAATTCGGCGGCGTCCACTTCCAAACGGCGGGTGTTGCCGGCCGGAATGACGCGGGTGTAATCCGGGAAGGTGCCGTCGATTACTTTGGATGTCAGGGTGATTTCAGGGGTCGCAAATCGTATCTTGGTTTCAGACACCGACACCGCGATCTGCATCTCGTCGTCTTCCAGCAGTTTGCGCAATTCGCCAACGGTTTTGCGCGGCACAATCACACCCGGCATGTCAGCCGCGCCGTCGGGCAAGGGCGCATCAATCCGTGCAAGCCGGTGCCCGTCTGTGGCGACGCAGCGCAACACCCGGCCACTGGCCCCGTCGGAGGCATGCATATAGACGCCGTTCAGGTAATAGCGGGTTTCTTCGGTTGAAATCGCGAATTTTGACTTGTCAAACAGACGCCGCAGCACCGCCGCAGGGGCCGCAAAATTGCAGCTGTATTCCGAGGATGCCATCACCGGGAAATCTTCGCGCGGCAAGGTCGCCAGCGAGAAGTGAGAGCGTCCGGCCCGCACTTCCAAACGCCCGGAAGCGCCATCATCAATCAGTTCAACCATCGACCCGTCCGGCAATTTGCGGACGATTTCATGCAGCGTATGCGCGCCAACCGTCGACGCCCCAGCGCGTTCTACCGTGGCCAGGGTTTTGTCAACAACTTCGATATCGAGGTCGGTGGCGCGAAAGCTGACGGCGGTACCTTCGGCTTCGATCAGAACATTGGCAAGGATCGGAATGGTATTGCGGCGCTCGACCACCGATTGCGCCTGACTCATCGCTTTCAGAAGCGCACTGCGCTCGATGCTGACTTTCATGTCGTCCCTCCATATCCCACCGGGGAGTGGCAGCCTATCGGAAATACCCCGGGGATCAATCGTTTTTCTCTTTCTTTAGATGAATATCCTGCCGGTCAAGGCCCGTCGCTTTGTTGCCCGGCAATATCGCCAAATCACCGCAGTAAGTGGGTCAAAGTTGGGCAAACGGCGGGGGTCTAACGACCGGCCCTGGTTGCAGGGCCGGTTGACAATGTTGCAGGATCTAAGCGGCTTAAGCTTCCAGCATCCGGCGCAGCAGTTCGACATCTTCGGCGATCTGGTTGTCGATGGCTTTCAGCTCTTCGATCTTGCGCACCGCGTGAATGACCGTGGTGTGATCGCGCCCGCCAAACCGTCGCCCGATTTCGGGCAAGGATTTTGATGTCAGGGTTTTGGACAGGAACATCGCAACCTGACGCGGGCGGGCAACCACGCGGGCCCGGCGTGGTGACAGCATATCCGACAGGCGCAGATTGTAATGATCCGCTACTTTGCGAATAATCTCGTCAATCGTGACCTTGCGATCTGAAGCGCGCAGAATATCCGCAAGACATTCCTGCGTGACCTCAAGCGTCACCTCGCGCCCAACGAGGGAGGCGAAGGCGAACAGGCGGGTCAGCGCACCTTCCAGAACCCGAACATTGGTGGAAATCCGATGCGCCAGGAATTCCAGCACGCCGTCAGATAGAACCACCTCAGGATAAAAAGCGGCTTGCGCTTCGGCCTTGGACTGCAAAATGCCCAGACGCAATTCATAGTCGGTTGGATGCAGATCGACCACCAGGCCTGATTGCAGGCGCGATTTGATCCGCTCTTCCAGGCCATTGATTTCGCCAGGGGCCCGGTCAGCTGAAATGATGATCTGCTTATTCTGGTCAATCAGCGCGTTGAAAGTGTGAAAAAACTCGTCCTGGGTGGAATCCTTGCCGGCGATGAATTGCACATCGTCAACCATCAGCACATCCACGGACCGGAACATTTCCTTGAACGCGATCATGTCCTTGAAACGCAAGGACTGAACGAAGCGATACATGAATTGTTCGGCAGACAGATACAGCACCTTGGCATCGGGCTTGCGGCTTTGGATTTCCCAGGCGATGGCGTGCATCAGATGGGTTTTACCAAGGCCAACTCCGCCATACAGAAACAACGGATTGAACGTAACAGGCCCGCCTTCGGCCACGCGCCGCGACGCAGCATGGGCCAGTTCGTTGGGTTTGCCGACCACAAAGCGGTCAAAGGTAAAGCGCTTATCAAGCGGGGAGCCGGGCAGATCGACATCAGCCTTAACGGTGGCAGTCCGCTTGGCTTGTGTCGGGCGCAGCGCAGATGCGTCGCCCGCGTGCGACTTGCCGGGCTGGGATTTGCTGGCAGCCGCACGGGCCGGAACAGTGAAATCAACCCGTTCTACCGGGCGCCCGTCATCCAGAAACCCCTGCAATATCCGGTCGCCATAGTTGCGCGACACCCAGTCACCGAAGAAATTCGTTGGCACCGCAAAGCTGATGATCCCGTTGGATTCATCGACAAGCGCTAAAGGTTCTATCCAGTTGTTAAAGGCATCCTTTCCCATCGTCTGCATAAGATCATTTCGTACACGCCCCCAGGTGTCGTTCGTCATTCTTTATCCGTTCGCATTTTTGTTCTTATTGTTTCAAGACTGTCGCCACGGCAGCCCGCTCGTCTTCCAGCCATTCAGGTGACCACGATGTTTTTCATCGTTCAGATCCCCTTCAAAGCCCTCTTCCACATTCACACACAGGGTCTTTCGCCCAATTTCACGCAACACGTCCAAGACATACTCGGCCGCATCCATCGACCGCACACCAGAGCGGCAGATGAAAAAGATTTTATCGGGGAATTTATCTCCGAAGCGTGAAAACAGCTCGCCTGTAAATGCAGGGTTCACGGACATTTCCGGGAATGCGAGCCACTCGACCTTAATGATCTCTTTGCCAAGATCATCCAAACTGGGTGATCCGACATACGACCATTCGGCTTTGGTTCGGACATCAACCAGAACCGTATTCGGCTCTGACTTCAGGCTTTCCCAGGCTTCGTGCGGCAGCACTTCGGTGACAACATTATTGTCTTCCGCGACCATCTCTGTCCCCCCAGACGATATGAATCACCTTACGAAGCTAGCAGGGAGGCAGCGCGCATTTCAACACTTCTTCATCCTTGACTCGGAGTTAACCTAATTCCGAATCTCGGACGGATTGGCCCACCGCTAAATCTATGGTCTGGAGGGTTGGAACCCCATAGGAAGCGGTGGCCAGTGCCTACCCGCCCAGTCTGGCTGCAAAGGGTTCACAAAAGGTAAATCCACAACAGCAAAAAGGACGCGGCCCGGTCGGGTCACGTCCTGATCAATCTTCGCGATGGTGAAATGTGGCTTAAGCGCCCAGGGCTTTCACACGGGCCGACAAGCGCGAAACTTTGCGGCTAGCGGTGTTCTTGTGCAGAATGCCCTTGGACACGCCGCGCATCACTTCCGGCTGCGCATCTTTCAGCGCTGCGGCTGCGACGGCCTGATCTCCACCGGCAATCGCTTCTTCGACCTTACGCAGGAAGGTACGGATGCGGGTCCGGCGGGTTTTGTTAATAAGGGCGCGGCGCTCATTCTGGCGCGCACGTTTCTTTGATTGCGGCGAGTTTGCCATATGTAAATTCCGGTCTTTTCGGGTTTCGAAAGATGAAACGCGCTTCTAGACCCGAGTCTCGGTCAAGTCAACGGGGTCAGGCAGGGTTTTTCAAACCTATTTGCCACGAAACTGCGGTTCGCGTTTTTCCAGGAAGGCGGCCATGCCTTCGGACTGGTCTTCAGTGGCAAACAGCGAATGAAACAAGCGCCGTTCAAATAACAGGCCTTCGCGCATCGTGGTTTCATAGGCGCGGTTCACCGCTTCCTTGACGGCCATGTTGGTCAGGCTTGATTTTTCCGAGATCTTGACCGCGGTCGCCATCGCGTCATCCAACAGTTTCTTGGCGGGAACGACCCGGCTGACAAGGCCTGACCGCTCGGCTTCTTCGGCGTCCATGAACCGGCCTGTCAGGTGCATTTCCATTGATTTGGATTTGCCGACAAACCGCGTCAGACGCTGTGTGCCGCCAATCCCGGCGATGACGCCAAGGTTTATTTCGGGCTGGCCAAATTTGGCGGTGTCCGCTGCAATGATGAAATCGCACATCATCGCCAATTCACAGCCCCCGCCCAGCGCATAGCCTGCAACGGCTGCGATAATCGGCTTGCGGCAGCGCAGCAACGCCTCGGTTTCCGGGGTGAAGAAATCGCTGGTGAACATATCCACAAACGACTTTTCCGACATCTCTTTGATGTCGGCACCGGCGGCAAAGGCCTTTTCGTTGCCGGTCAGGACAATCGCCCTGACCTTGTCGTTGTCTTCCATTGCCTTCAGCGCGCAAGCCAGTTCACCCAGCAGTTGGCTGTTCAGGGCGTTCAGGGCATCAGGGCGGTTCAGGCGGATCAGACCGACATGGTCTTCGATTTCGACGATCAAGGTCTCATAGGCCATCTGGGGTCCCTCCGGTCGGCTTACTGAGACGCTCCAATATCACCCTGAACAAGTCTTTCAAGCTATCTTTGACATCTTGGACAATAGAATGTTGACCGTCCCGCCTGGGTGATACGTTCAATTTTTCCTTTGCAATCAGATGTGCGGCAGGCAGCGCCTTCGCGGCCATAGGCTGCAAAAGAATGCTGGAAATATCCCAACTCCCCATCCGTTTGGCGATAGTCCTTCAGGGAAGACCCGCCCGAATCAATCGCTTCGGTCAGGACATCGCGAATCACCGGCACCAAAGCTCGGGCGCGTTTGTCCGACAGACTGCTGGCCTTGCGAAGGGGCGAAATATGCGTCCGCCACAGGGCTTCGCAGACGTAGATATTGCCAAGGCCCGCCACCAGTTTTTGATCCAAAAGGGCGGTCTTGATCGGTGTGTTGCGGGGTTTCAGGGCAGCGGCAAGATACGCCTCGTCAAAGCTGTTGCCCAAAGGCTCAGGGCCAAGGGCAGCCAGCATTTTGTGCTGCTCAACCTTTTCCGTTGCACATATGTCCATCGCCCCGAACCGCCGCGCATCATTATAGACGACCCTTATGCCGCCCTCCATGTTGAGGACAACATGATCATGTTTTTCAAGCGGCGGAAAGTCGTGGTGAAACTGCCCCGGCACGTCCTGCCCGCCAAGGCGTTGGATCAGCACGCGGCCGGACATGCCCAAATGCACGATCAGCGTCTCGCCCGAGGCAAGATCGGCCAGAATATACTTGGACCGACGCCGCAGCGCCAAAACGCGCTGGCCGTTCAGGCGCGCCGCCATATTATCAGGAAACGGCCAGCGCAGGTCTTTGCGGTGGATTTCAGCACTCTCGATCACACGGCCTTCCATCACCGGTAATAATCCGCGCCTGACGGTTTCGACTTCGGGAAGTTCGGGCATCTGACACCTTTTTGCCACGCGCCGGGGGCCTGGAACGCGCATTGTAACCCCCGTAAACATGCCTATAAGAATAGACAGTTTTTCAGTTCGGCAAGGCCAGATGACAGACAGCGCAGATAAAACCACCCATTTTGGCAACCAAACCGTGCCCGAGGATCAAAAGGCCGGAATGGTGCATGGCGTGTTTACCAATGTTGCGTCGAAATACGACGTGATGAACGACGCGATGAGCCTTGGCATCCACCGCATCTGGAAAAACGCGATGATGGACTGGCTGGCACCGCGTGATGGCCAGAAGCTGTTGGATGTCGCGGGCGGGACCGGTGACATCTCGTTTCGGTTCCTGAAACGCGCACCCAACGCCCATGCAACCGTGTTTGACATGACCCAAAGCATGCTTGATGCAGGCCGTCAACGGGCCGAGGCGCAGCAACTGGCCGGTCATCTGGACTGGATTTGCGGCGACGCGATGGCCCTGCCGTTTGAAGATGACAGCTTTGATGTCTACACGATTTCCTTTGGCATCAGAAACGTCACCCGCATTCAGGATGCGCTGGACGAGGCTTACCGAGTCCTGAGACCGGGCGGTCGGATCATGGTGCTGGAGTTCAGCCAGATCCCAAGCCCGGGCCTGCAATGGGCTTATGATCGCTATTCTTTCAACGTCATCCCGCCTTTGGGCAAGGTGATCGTCAATGATCGCGACAGCTATCAGTACCTAGTGGAAAGCATCCGCAAATTCCCCAAGCAGGATGTATTTGCCGATATGATGCGCAAATCCGGCTTTGAAAACGTCAAATACCGCAACCTGTCACTTGGCATCGCGGCGTTGCATTCCGGCTGGAAGATTTAGCGATGCGCGGGCCTCATAATATCTGGCG
>CAYXXQ010000117.1:0-9283 GCA_964469075.1 uncultured Rhodobacter sp. | reverse complement strand
GACAGTTTGGCACAATGCCCCGTCTCAAGGAGAGTGCAATGCTAGAAATCAGCACACGAAAAATCGCCCGTGTCATCGTCCGCGCGCGGGAATTTGACGCCAAAGTCGCCCGCTGGGATGCCCCGGGGGATTCTGCCAATGCCGACACGATATTGGAAAGCCGCAGCAATGACGGCACTGAAAGCGAACTTCGCCAGTATATTGCCGATCTGAACGTCGACGAGCAGGCCAGCCTCGTCGCCGTCATGTGGATCGGGCGCGGCACGTTTGACGCCGACGATCTGGCCGAGGCGATCACCACCGCCAAGCAGGAGGCCTCGGCCCCGACCGAGAATTACCTGATGGGCGTGCCGCTGTTGTCAGATTATCTTGAGGACGGTCTGGACGCGCTTGGCTATTCGGTTGAAGAGGTCGAAGAGGGCATCCTGTAACGCTGACCATTTCCCGCCGTATCCCTCGGGGCATGCGACAGCCTGAGACAGTGCCTTTCATCCGGTTTGCCCGCAGGCTGGCCGCACCATCACCGATCCGGGGCAGGCATGAGCATTCTGAAAAACCACCCGCTGCGCTTTGAACTGGCGAACGAACTGCACGCAAGACCTTTCCCCGAAGTCGCAGGCCCCGGTCAGGCGATCTATTTCGCCGCAACGATTGATCAAAGCCCGGAAAATGCCCGCGCGCATCTGATCGCTCTTCTGGATAAATTCGGGGCATCGCATCCGCCGCCCGAGGCCAACCACTACTATGGCCCCCTTGGGCGAAACCGTCTGAAATGGGAACTGCATTCGGAATTTGTCACCTATACCCTGTTCATCGAAGGCGCGACCGACCGGGCCTTTGCTGACGATCTGATGGCCAGTTTTCCGGATGACTGGCTGGCAGGGTTGCAAGGGCAGGTCATCACCTCAGCCCAGGTGCGAATCGAGCGGCAGAATTCCGTCGCCGACGTCGAAAAACGGCTGGACGACGAAATTCGCGGCTGGTTTGTCGGCGAAAGTCTGGCGGCAGCCTATGTGCTGGAATGTAACGCCGCGCTGGCCGGTGATTTTCGGATTGATGAGGCCGGGCATATGCGCTTTGCCGTGATCGGCATCGGCGATGTCGGCCCGCGCCGGATTGGCCGCGTCGTTCAGCGGGTTTTGGAAATCGAAACCTATAAAGCGATGGCGATGATGACCCTGCCCGCCGCGCGTGAGGTGTTTGCCAAGGTGCGCGCGCTTGACGTCCAACTGACGGAAATCACGCAGCGGATGACCGACCCCAATGCCGCGCCCGAGCAGACGCTGGACCGGCTGCTGTCCGTCTCAGCGGAGGTTGAGCTGTTGTCCTCAACCTCGTCTTTTCGGTTCAGCGCCGGGCGGGCCTACCGGGCGATTGTCAACCAACGGATCAAGGTCTTGCGCGAACAGCGCATTCTGGAACGCCAGTTGTTTTCCGAATTTATGATGCGCCGGTTCGATCCGGCCATGCGCACTTGTGACGCAGCCGAAAAACGGCTTGAGGCATTGTCAGAACACGCCGCGCGGGCGTCCGAATTGCTGGGCACGCGGGTCAGCGTCGATGCCACCGCACAGAATCACCAGTTGCTGCAACGGATGAACCAGCGCGCCGCCTTGCAGATGCGGTTGCAGGAAACGGTTGAAGGCCTGTCGGTGGTCGCCGTCAGTTACTATGCGGTGAACCTGCTGGTTTATCTGCTGGCGCCGTTTGCGAAAAACCTGGTCAGCGACAAGACCGTGCTGGCCGGCATGCTGGTGCCGCCGGTGATGCTGGTGGTCTGGCTGATGGTGCGCCGGATCAAAGCCCGCGTCGGGGCGACCTTCAAGGATGATGGTTCCTAAGCGCTGTCGTCAGGTTGCCGGACTGGCCGGGTAGCCCTCGGATTGCAGCGCAGCAAGGATCGCGTCATCGCCCGCTGCGCCTGAAACCTCGACCGTACGGGCCTCAAGATCGACGGTGATCCGGGCATTGGCATCCAGCACGTGTATCGCGCCTTCGATGGCCTTTTTGCAATGACCGCAGGACATGTCGGGTACATTGAACTTTGTCATTGGGCGTGCTCCGATTGGGTATTGGGGGACATTGGCGGCAAATCTTGACCGATTGCAAGGCAGGGCCGCAGGAATTTTTGCCGCAGCCCTTGACCTTCCACTCACTGGAAGGACTATCTGATGCCAAGACCCACCGAATTATAAGGACCGGCCATGACCGACAGCCATAAAACCACTTTCCAGATCGAAGGCATGACCTGTGCCGCTTGTGTCGGCCGGGTAGAGCGCAGCTTAAGCGCCGCCCCGGGTGTGACTTCGGCCTCGGTCAACCTGGCGACGGAAACCGCACAGGTCAGCTATGGCCCTGAAACCACTCCGGCGGATCTGGTGCAGCTGCTCGGCAAAGCCGGATACCCCGCCCACCTAGACAACTTGACGTTAGAGATCGAAGGCATGACCTGCGCGTCCTGCGTCGGCCGGGTTGAACGCAGCCTGAAAGCGCTGCCAGGGGTGTTAACCGCTTCGGTCAATCTGGCGACGGAAACCGCACAGGTCAGTTTCGTGACAGGCGCGATCAGCCCGTCTGACATTGCCAAAGCCGTCACCGATGGCGGCTATCCCGCCAAGGCCAAAACCGCGGATACCGTCGAAAAATCCGACCGCAAAGCGCAGGAACTGCGGCAACTGGGCCTGCTGACCCTGCTTGCAGCCATCCTTGCGCTGCCGGTTTTCGTGGTGGAAATGGGCAGCCATATAATCCCGGGCATGCACGAATTGATCAGCCAGACCATCGGCCATCAAACCAGCCGGGTCTTGCAGTTTCTGCTGACCACCGTTGTGTTGTTTGGCCCCGGCTTGCGGTTTTACACCAAAGGCTTTCCGGCGTTGCTGAAGGGCGCGCCTGACATGAACTCGCTCGTCGCGCTTGGCACGTCGGCGGCGTATTTGTTTTCTGTCATCGCAACATTCGCACCGGGCCTGCTACCGCAAGGCACTGCAAATGTCTACTTTGAAGCCGCCGCCGTCATCGTCGTGCTGATCCTGCTTGGCCGCTTCCTGGAAGCCCGCGCCAAGGGCCGCACCGGCGAGGCGATCCGCAAGCTGGTCAAGCTGCAAGCCAAGACCGCGCGGGTGATGCGGGGCGACACACTGGTGGAAGTGCCGATCGACGACATCCGCACCGGCGACGTGATCCATGTGCGCCCCGGCGAGAAAATCCCGGTCGATGGCGAGGTGCTGACAGGATCAACCTATGTCGACGAAAGCATGATCACCGGCGAGCCGATCCCGGTTGCCAAATCCAAAGGCGCAGGCATCGTTGGCGGCACGATCAACGGCACCGGCATTCTAAGCTTTACCGCGACCAAAGTCGGGGCCGATACGATGCTGGCCCAGATCATCCGTATGGTGGAAGAGGCCCAGGGCGCCAAGCTGCCGATCCAGGGGCTGGTCGACCGGATCACCCTGTGGTTCGTGCCTGTGGTGATGGCGGTCGCAGCGCTGACCGTGCTGATCTGGCTGATCTTTGGCCCGGCCCCGTCCTTGCCCTTTGCACTCGTGGCTGGTGTGGCCGTTCTGATCATCGCCTGCCCCTGCGCAATGGGCCTTGCAACGCCAACCTCGATCATGGTCGGCACTGGGCGTGCTGCTGAAATGGGGGTTCTGTTTCGCAAAGGTGATGCGTTGCAGATGTTACAACAGGCCAGCATCGTGGCGGTCGACAAGACCGGCACCCTGACCAAAGGCCACCCTGCCCTGACGGACCTGTCGCTGGCCGAAGGCCTTGACGAAGACGTGGTGCTTGCAATGATCGCCGCCGTTGAGGCGCAGTCGGAACACCCGATTGCCAAGGCGATTGTCAATGCCGCCAAGGCCCGTGGTCTGACGATCCCCGAGGTCAGCGATTTCGCCTCGGTCACTGGATACGGTGTCAGGGCGGTTGTGAACGGCCAGCAGGTGCTTGTCGGCGCTGACCGCTATCTGGATCGCGAAAACATCGAAACCGGGGCCCTGCGCGGCATCGGTGACGGCCTTGGCGCGCGTGGCCGCTCCCCGCTTTATGCGGCCATTGACGGCAAGGTCGCTGCGGTTATCGCCGTCGCCGATCCGATCAAACAGGGCAGCCCGGCAGCGATTGCCGCCTTGCATGATCTGGGGCTGAAGGTGGCGATGATAACCGGCGACAACAAAGGCACAGCCCAGGCGATTGCGGCCGAGCTTGGTATTGACCATGTGGTGGCCGAGGTTTTGCCCGAAGGCAAGGTCACAGCCTTGCAGGAATTGCGCAAGGACGGCGCAATGCTGGCCTTTGTCGGTGATGGCATCAACGACGCCCCGGCACTGGCAGCGGCTGATATCGGCATTGCCATCGGCACCGGCACGGATGTCGCGATTGATGCCGCCGACGTGGTGCTGATGTCGGGCGATCTGAAAGGCGTTGTGAACGCGTTTGACATCAGCCAGCGCACGATGCGCAACATCCGCCAGAACCTGTTTTGGGCCTTTGGCTACAACACCCTGTTAATCCCGGTCGCGGCGGGCGCGCTTTACCCGTTCTTCGGGCTGATGCTGTCGCCGGTTCTGGCGGCCGGTGCGATGGCGCTTTCAAGCGTGTTCGTGCTGACCAACGCCCTGCGCCTGCGGATGATTCGCCCGGTGCTGCGCGAAATCACGCCTGCCACCGATCAGTCGGTGGATGATCTTGCCACAGCACCTGCGCAATAATTCGGAAAGAACCCACCATGAATATCGGAGATGTCGCCGCCCGCTCGGGCCTGCCCGCCAAAACCATCCGCTATTATGAAGATATCGGCCTGGTCAAACCCCTACGCGATTCCAACGGCTATCGGGCGTTTCGCGAACAGGAACTGCACAAGCTGTCCTTCCTGGCTCGCGCCCGTGCCCTTGGCTTCACGATCGAGGATTGCCGCACCCTGCTGGCCTTGTACGAGGACGAAACCCGCGCCAGCGCCGATGTCAAACGCGTCGCGAACGAGCATATGCAGAAGATCGAGGCCAAGATCTCGGACCTGGAAGCGATGCGCGAAACCCTGTCGCATCTGATCGCTGAATGTATGGGCGACCACCGGCCAGATTGCCCGATCCTGAAAGGTCTAAGCGACCCTGGCTGACGCCAAGTCAGGTCGTCAGCATCCTTAAGCCCTGGGTCACGTCATTGCGCACAGCGACTTGCAACCCGGCCTCGTCACCCGCCTTCAGGGCGGCGATGATCGCCATGTGATGCCCAAGGCGCCCGCTGTGTTTCATGCCACTGTAAAGGTGCCGCATGGTCGGGCCCAGTTGCAGCCAGACGGTTTCCACCATCGCCAGCATCGCCGGGGCCTGGGCGCGCAAATATAGTGTTCGGTGAAACTCCAGATTGCTGCGGATATACCCAACCGCATCGCGCTTGGCGACGGTCTGATCAACCATCGAATTGATCAGCCGCAGCCGGTCGATCAGTGCCGGATAGGCGCGCGGCAGCGCCCGGCTGGCCAGTTCCGGCTCCAACAAGGCGCGGATCGCGGCCAGTTCTTCCAGCCGTTCGTTCGTAAGCTCCGGCGTGCTGATCCGGCCTGAGGCTGACAAGGCCAGCGCCCCCTCGGCTACCAGCCGACGCACCGCTTCGCGCGCCGGGGTCATGCTGACGCCAAACGTGGCACCGATGCCGCGCAGGGTCAGCGCCTCCCCCGGGGGCAATTCGCCATGCATGATCTGCTGGCGCAACGACCGGTAAACCCGGTCATGGGCGGATGCGGTTATGTCTGAAGGTTTCGGTTCTGCGGCCATGCGCGAATTGTGATCACAAATCTTTGGATGGTCAAGCGGATGTTCAGATCTGATAGGAATGCAACACGCTGCCATGCTGTTTCAGCCAGCTTCGGGGCGCCTGATACTCTGGCATCAGATCTTCGACCACCCGCCAGAAGGACGGTGAGTGGTTCATTTCCACCAGATGCGCGACCTCATGGACTGCGACATATTTCAACACTTCAGGCGGGGCCATGACCAACCGCCAGGAAAACATCAGATTGCCGTCCTGGGTGCAAGATCCCCAGCGGCTGCGGGTGTCGCGCAGGGTGATCCGTGTGACCTCGCGGCCGATCTGTCCGGCATGATGATGGGTCACATCTGCCAGCCGTTCCCGCGCCGTGACCTTCAGAAACCCCCGCAGGCGGGCCGCTATCGCGTCGGGCTGGCCGGGGATGTGGATCGCGTCGCCCATAAGCTCCACCCGCCGCCCGGTGGCAGGCTGCAAGGTAACGCTGCGGCCTTCAAACAGAATCTCACCGCCAAAAGCGGGCACCGTGCGATCCGGCCGCTTTGCCAACGCCGACCGCATCCAGCCTTCCTGCCGTTTGGCGAAATCAACCGCTGCCCGTTCTGACGCCCGCAAAGGCATAGTCAGACGAATGCGCCCGTCAGCATTGGACACCCGCAAAGAATAGCGTTTCGCCCGGGTTGAGCGGTGCAAATGCACCTCGATCGGGGGATGGCCTATAAGGATGGTTCGGTTCATGCGGCCAACTTATGCAACCCGACCGATCCGGTAAACCGGGATATGCGATCCGCCGCGCCGTTGCGAAATATGCCCCAATGCCTGACAGCAGGCGCAAAGCCTTTGACAAACCTTGCAGGGTTGTGGCAGGTGGCACCAATTGTCTGAACAGACCCTCATGAGGTTCCCGAATGCCCAAAGAAGAATGGGGCGTAAAGCGCGTCTGCCCGAAATGCTCGGTCCGGTTTTACGACCTGCAAAAAGACCCGATGACCTGCCCGTCCTGCGGCGCCACTTTCGACGTGGCCAGCCTGACCCAACACAAATCCCGCTCAGCAGCACCTGAGAAGGTCGCCAAGGTGCTGGAACCAGCTGCCGCTGACGATCTGGAAGACGAAGTGGTCGATCTGGAAGAGGATGACGACGCCGAGGATCTGGCCGACGATCTGCTGGATGACGACGATGACGACACCGTCGCACTGGAAGAAATCGCCGATGTCGCAAGCGACAACGACGAAAGCTGACGGCAACCAATTTTTAGCTTGATCTGATTTCAGGCTTTGCCTACATAGCCACGGGCGAACCGGCCACGGTTCGTCCACCAGGATGAAACAGGTTCGTCCAACTCCGGTCGAACCCGGTTCGTCTAATCCCAGTCGACCCAAGGTCGACTACCAGGGGCCATAGCTCAGATGGGAGAGCGCTTGCATGGCATGCAAGAGGTCGGGGGTTCGATTCCCCCTGGCTCCACCAAGACATCTTGGTAAGTATTTGATTTATAATTGTAATACTTGTAGCTATAAGTACTACCCTAACAGTATCCCTAACTTAAGTTCTCCTTTGAATTCCTCCGAACAACTCATGGCTTTAGGTTGTTGAATCTCAGTTAGCCCGGTTTAATGATTTGTAATCAGTAGGTCCGCGGTTCGAGTCCGTGTGGGGGCACCATATAAATCAACATGAAGGGTGGAAAAAGGGAAACCTACCAGAATTCTTGATGCAATATTCAGAAGTTTCCATATGCTTGAAAATTGCCACTAGACCATGAATGAAGACAAACCAACATTGGAGAACGCGTAAATGCCAAACTTGCCCGTTGGTCTCCGTTATCTTGCTTGGTATTTAGGAATATCTGCTCGCGAACGTTTTTTTGGTGGTCGACGCATCGATCTATTTGAAGAAGAGAAATTCACCAAGCTACGGCATTATTATCAAGCACCAGTCCTCGATGTAGGTTGTGGGCGTGGCGACTACGCAATGATGCTAAAACGCGAGGGAATTGAGGTCTCGTGTCTCGATGTGGTTGAAAAATGCGCTTATCCCGAACTTCCATTCCAGCCTTATGACGGCCTCAACATTCCCTATTCTGACAAGTGTTTTAAGACTTCACTTGCTATGTTCATCTTGCACCATGCCGACGATCAACGTCAGGTTTTGGCCGAGATGTCCCGAGTGACGGATGGACACATTTTGATTGGCGAAGACGTGCTTGAAAATAGGCTAGATAGGGTCTTTGCGGAGGCGCATATCCGCTCGTCTCAATGGTCCCAAGGTTCCAAGGGTTTTCACACTCACGACGAATGGTTGGGGATTTTCGACAAACTAAACCTCAATCTTGTCGAAACAGTAAGAGTTCCACGATACAAAGAACCGATTTATCCCGTCGCTAGGCGTATTTACGTGTTGCAAGTCGGCACCGACTAACTCGGCACTAGTCGCGCGGTTCAACTTGTTCGCGTCGAGCAAGTATCAGTTCATGACGGTGGGCAGGCCATTGTTGGTTCAGTGCGCATTGATGAAACAGAATCTAATTTGACGCAGTAAAGCGGTAATTTCTGAGTGCATTCTTTGTGAAAAAGTTACCCACTACTTTATAGAAAATGAGGCCCACTTTCTAAGCTTCACAACGCGGCAGAGTGGCCGAAAGAGTTTTTTACCCTTTCCCACCATGCATGAAGCACTCCACAATGAACCTTGTACCCGAATCTATACCAGGAGGAATCAATGGGACTTTGGAATTTTGTAACTAGTGCGGGAAAATCTGTTTTCGGCGGAGGAGCTAGCTCCGCAGTAACGGAAGTGGCGCTGACAAAGGAAGTGGCCGATCTTGGCATTGACACATCCGACATGAAAATCAGCGTGGAAGGTGAGAAAGTTGTCGTTAGTGGCGGATCGATGACGGCTGAGGAGAAAGAAAAAGTGATTCTGGCTGTCGGTAACGTTGAGGGCGTATCCGAGGTAGAAGCTGATATCGAAACCGAAACGGTGTTCCACACTGTGGAGAAAGGTGACAACCTGTCAGCGATTGCGAAAAAGACGCTCGGCAGTGCAAACCGTTACAACGAAATCTTTGAGGCTAACAAGCCGATGCTGAAACATCCTGATAAGATTTATCCGGGACAGGTTCTGCGAATTCCAGGTGGCAAAACAGCCTGACTTGCGAAAATATGTTGAGTAAACAATCGCCGCCCGGCTTTCACTTGGGCGGCGTTTCCTTTCTGGTGGCCGTGAGGGATGGTTACGCAGCAAGAACTTGCTGATGCTGCTGATATTAGTCGTTCATCCGTGGTCTATTGGGAAACAACCAACCAACGAAGATCATCGTCAACTTCACGGCACACCGATTGAATAGTTCGAATATCAGCAACTGGAATTGGTTTGCGTTCTACCACCCCAGCTTCTCGGTCAATATAGACACCCGCAAATGGGTTACTGATTGTTATCCCTTTTTCGCTCATATGAATAGCCCCTAGTTTCCTAGACACCTTGCAGTTTCAGTTTCTGCTGCTGTTCG
>CAYXXQ010000116.1:0-9284 GCA_964469075.1 uncultured Rhodobacter sp. | reverse complement strand
CCACGCCGGATTGCCCGCATTAAACGCCATTAACGCGTCATGGCGGGGATTGCTGTCATCCAGATGCCGCAACGCCCCCCAGGAGCCGAACTTACTAGGGCCACCGATATCCACAAAAGCATTGAACATGGTGCCGCCTGCCGCGCGCCAACCATGCAGTAATTCGCGATATAAATCAGCCATTTCCGGGGTGAAGTTGAAGTGCATAAAAAAATCCGTCAGTTCCTGATCCTCAACCCACTCCCCGATACCAGTCACATGTGTGCCGCCTTCATACATCAAAAACTGCAACCCATTTCTGACTGCGACTTCAGCCTGATAGGGAAAGGTTTCGTTCAAAAGCTGCGGTAAGACGGACCGCGAGACATAGTCCTTGACCTTCGGTACGGCCAGAGTGAAGCGATTTTCGCGGATGTATTTGTCCCGCGACAGACGTTTCAATCCCTTGGCGTCGGCTGCATCCTCAGCTGCGCGCAGGCTTTCGGCAAGCCAGCTTTTCAGCATAGGTGCAGCCTCATCCGTGCCGAGGGCGAAGCCGAAATATCCGGTCACGGCATAGGCGTCAAAATAGGCAACCGGCGGGTTGGCAGCACCTTCGGCCATCCATAACGGCGCGGTCAGGATCGCCTCTTCCAGGCCGGGCCAATCGGTGTGGGTTGCGACCACCCGCACCAACCTGTCCTTGGCCTCATTGCCATAAACATCACCCCAGATGCGGGCCATTTCTGCCGCGCGCATGCCGGCATATTGCATCCAGCCATCGCCATCGCCCTGATCGCCCCAGCGTGCACGCGCAGCCTCGCGGGTCCAGAATGTTTGCGGGAACAGGAAATTCCAAAGCTCGTTTGAGAACTCGACATAGGCTTTCAACTGCGGGTCAAGGCCGTCCCGGACCATTTCTGCGAATGCCTTAAAATAGGCGTCATCGGCCATATGTGGCATGTTAAACCACGGATCGGCCCCGATCTGATTGGCCAGCGCCAGCATCACTTCAACCGGGGCGCCGCGACGCACATAAGTGTAATCGCTGGGCCTGGCGCGATCCGCCCACAGCGATTGTTCTGAACCATTGGTAAACATCCAGTCCATAAACCGCAGCGACCGGATGTCTTTAATGGTCCTGATCCAGTCGGGATTAAACAGCATACCGACCTCATCCAAGGCGATATAATCTTCACGTATCACCTTGATATTTCGAATATAATCGCCACTTCCAGCCGGATCAGTCGTGCGAATGGCAATCGCCACGAGGCCTTCACCGGGGGCATAGTCAAACCGGATTTCGCCCGGTTTACTGCGGATTTTACGCACATTGCCCGAGACCCTGATATCGCCCACCCCCTGATAAGTCAGCCGATAGCGTCCCCGGATCGACTTCGTTTCTTTTGCCTGATCGGTCAGGATCAACGCCTCGACATGGGTGGTGCCGGGTGGCATTTGTGTCAGCCAGCCGTCCGCGTCCAGATAGCCGGCCGTCTGCATCGCCTTGGCATCCATCCCGCCCCACTGACCCGGCAAATGGCCGATCCATTGGCGCGCGGACTTCATCACGTTGATGAACGGATGCTGTGCCGACCAATCCGCGATCCCATCCAACCCCATTGCTAGCGACGGGTTTTGCAAGCCAATACCCGCCGCCGGACGTGGCAAGTTGGCAGGCAATCCGCTAAAATCCGGCGCTGCAAGTGGCGGTCTGTCTGTTGAAGCAGGTGGCGGCGGAACATAGGTCGGACCCTGGATGGCCGCCTCGGTTTCTGTGGCAAGTTTCCGCCAGATCAGATCGGAAATCGCCGGAAAGGTCTGGGCCAAAATGGGGTCCAGGCTGTCTGGTAGGTTAAGATCCGTCGGCAGTTTTTGGTTATAGAGGGCGGTATAGGTGATCGCCGCCGCCAGAAAATAGAGCGTCGGCGTGCCGTGCGGTGCATCATCACTATAGAGCGCCTCCGTTCGCAGGTCGCGCAGGTCGGTTTTGGCAAAGATGTCTGCCAGGGTGCTGGCCACCGGAATCAGGGCGATCTGGCGATCCGGGCGCTCCTGCTGCAATCGGGTGACAAAATCCTGATACCAGGCATGATAATCATCGGCATTATGGGCGTGATAGGCCGACAATTCAGCCTTGCTGGGCGGGAAGCGCCGGATCAACCCGTCCATCGCCGACCAGCCCTCATATAGCCAGATCTTTGGGCGCGGCCCGATCTGATCAATCGTACCCAGCATCGCGGATAGTGGGCTGGCACCGTCTGGGTTGTCCCCTTCATAGCGCGCGTCAACCGGTTGATATTGAATGAAATTTGCAGGCGTGATCACGATATCGCTGTAATCCGCCGACTTGAAGTCAGCGCGATCTGGCGACCAGACCCCGCCAATCCCTTCAAATCCCCAATTGGCAGCAGGCGGAAAATCGCGGTGAAAATTGCGCAGAAACCCCCAATGGCCATCCATCGCAAACCCCTGCCGATTGGCCTTTGCGAACTGGTTCAGCCAATAGGGAACCGACGTTTGCGGCGTTTCACTGGCGTGATAAACAAGGCTGTTGCCAAAAAAATAGACCCGCACGTCCTTGGCCTGCACCGGTTGGTGGAAAGCCATGAACATCAATGCCAAGGCAGCCCATTTGACCGCATATTTCACAGTCCAAGTCATAATTAGCCGCATCCGTCACCCGTTTTGCCGAGGCTCGTTGAAGCCTGAGCGTAGTTGCAGAAAATGGCAAAAGCTTGGCGTTTGGGGGCGGGAATAACGTGACATGCAAGCAGCGCGGACAGACCGTCAGGCAGGCCCGAAACCACTTGTCTTCTGGCAGGATTGCCAGCTAGGGTCTTGCGGATTGAACTTGGGCAAAAACGCAGCGTAATACGATGATCAGACAGATAAAAAACCGGTTCCGGATGCGCCGTATGGGCCTGAAAACCCCAGCTGGCAAGGAAAACGCCTAGCAAACGCATCTGAACGGCCAATCCGTGTCGCTTTTTTGGATCCGCCTTTCAAACGGCATGGTTGGGGGAAGCCACCGGTAGCCCGCAAGTGATTGTTGAACTCGGGGCCTTTGATGGTGGCGACGCTTTGCGGCTGCAATCGGCCTATCCTGATTGCCGCATCGTAACGGTCGAGGCCGATCCTGTGCGGGTTGAAATCGTGCGTAATAACCTGAAAACACTGGTGTCGAGGTGATCCATTCCGCCGCTTGCGACAAGGACGAACCAATCGATTGGTTCAGTGCAGAGATTAAAGGTGTGACCGAAGGCCAAGGATCGATTTACCAGCATTCTGACTTTTACAAAAAAACCTTTCCCTTCGTGAACCAGGCTGAAACCCCCAGCCAGCTGCCTGGCAGCCGGTTGGACACGCTGTGCGCGGGTCTTGTCATCACGACGATTGACCTGTTGCACATTGATATTGAAGGGGCTGAGTTTGTCGCCCTCAGCGGTATGGGTGATCTGCGGCCAAAGATGATTTTTCTGGAAGTGCAGAAGAAGTATTTCAAAAGCGGTGTGGACATTAAAGATACCGAACCGCTTTTGGCACATCTTGGTTACGAGTTGGCGCTTAATCTGGGTATTGATCGCGTGTATCTGCATCGTTCGGTGCTGTAGCGCGCAGGTCGGTTTCAACGCCACAGACGTCCCCCAAGACAAGCGGCCAATAGAATTGGCTTGCCATGCAGCCCCGCCATCCCTATCCCAGCGCATTAAAATGAACAAAAGCCAACTGCAGAGGGAGATGTCGCCGTGCTTTGGATTGGAAATCCAAAAAGCCAGAGATAGCTGGTTAGAAACGACATTGACCGCTTTGCCGAATGGCAGCTCGTTGTTGGATGTCGGGGCCGGGGAATGCGCATATAAACCGTTTTGCGGCCATCTTGACTACACCTCACAGGATATTGCGCAATATGATGGCCAGGGCGATGGGGTCGGGTTGCATACGCAAACCTGGGACTTTCGTCAAATTGATATGGTTTGCGATGTTTACGACATCCCAGAGGACAAGAATTTTGACTATATCCTGTGTTCTGAAGTGCTTGAACACGTTGTCGACCCAGTCCGCGCGATTGAAAAAATGGCCAGGATATGCAAACCTGGCGGGTCACTGATCATTACTGCACCAATTAACAGCCTGACCCATTTTGCCCCCTATCACTACTGCACGGGGTTTTCGCGGTACTTCTATACCCACCATCTTGAACGGCTTGGATTTACCCTTGAAACACTCGCGCCAAACGGCGGGTATTTCGATATGATGGCGCAAGAACTGGGTCGTATGGGCCATGTGCGCAAGACCTATAGCGGCTGGCCGCTTGATCCGATTTCGTGGATCACATTCGCTTTCGCTTCAATCAGCACGCGAATTCTTTCCATTTTTGACGGCCCTGCCCGCAAAAGAAAATCAAGCGAGTTGCAGTGTTTTGGCTGGCACGTCGTTGCCCGCAAACTGGAGACCACACAAGCCTGATCCCAAGCAGATTGGTGAGACATGATGAGGCCTTATTGGACTTATCATACCTATCAACGAGGCATCCATCTTTTTTACGAAATCTGGCGCACCCGAGAGGATTCGAACCTCTGGCCTCTGCCTTCGGAGGGCAGCGCTCTATCCAGCTGAGCTACGGGTGCGTTTGAGGGGCGTATATTGGATCAGGCCGGGCTTCGCAATCGCATTTTGATGCAAATGCTCACGCAAAAAGCTCATGGCAAAGTTCCAGTGCGTCGACCAGCACATCAACCTCGGCCCGGGTGTTGTAAAGCCCGAACGAGGCGCGGCACGTGGCGCTGACGCCAAGATGCTGCATCAATGGCTGGGCGCAATGGTGGCCCGCGCGCACCGCGATGCCGCGCCTGTCAACCACGGTTGAAATATCATGCGGATGTGCAGCGCCTTGCAAGGTGAAGGAAAAGATCGCGCCTTTGGTTGCGGAACTTCCTTGGATATTCAGCCAGTTAAGGCCTGACAGCAGGGTTTGGGCGTAGTCCCGTAGATCGCGTTCATGGGCGGCAATCGCGTCCATCCCCAGCCCCATCATATAGTCAAGTGCGGCCCCCATGCCGATGATCTGAACGATCGCGGGGGTGCCGGCCTCAAACTTATGGGGCGGGTCATTATAGGTGACGCTGTCGCGGCTGACATCGCGGATCATGTCGCCGCCGCCGATGAACGGGCGCATTTCAGCCATCCGCTCACGCTTGATATAGATCGCGCCTGAAGCGGACGGGCCGTAAAGTTTATGGCCCGTAATGGCATAGAAATCGCAGCCGATATCCTGCACGTCAATCGGCATATGCACCGCGGCTTGCGAACCGTCGACAAGCACCGGCACGCCTTGCGCTTTTGCGCTCTGGCAGATGGATTTGACGTCAACCACCGTGCCCAGAACATTGGACATATGGGTGATCGCGATCAGCCGGGTTTTGGGCGTGATTGCATCCAAAACCGCCTGCGGATCCAGATCGCCATTGGCATCGGTTTCCACCCATTTCAGCACCACCCCCTGGCGCTCACGCAGGAAATGCCAGGGCACGATATTGGCGTGGTGTTCCATCACGCTGAGGATGATTTCATCCCCCGCCTGCAAGTGCTGCGCGGCCCAGCCATAGGACACCAGATTGATGCCCTGAGTGGTGCCGGTGTTGAACAAAACCTCGTCCTCATGCGCGGCGTTCAGGAATTTCCGGGTGGTTTCGCGCACTGCCTCATACTTGTCCGTGGACAGGTTTGACAGAAAATGCAGGCCGCGATGGACGTTGGCATATTCCTCTGCATAGCCACGGGTGACCGCATCAATCACCACCTGGGGCTTTTGCGAAGAGGCACCATTATCAAGGTAAACCAACGGCTTACCATGCACCTTGCGCGACAGGATCGGGAAATCCGCGCGGATCTTTTCGACATCATACATGGTCACGCCCCCTCGACGCTAAGTCCGATCACACCCAACACGAACAGGATCACAAAGGACAATGCAAACATCGTAGCGATCAGGCCCGCGAACACCGCCCAAAGCGAGCGGAACCCGTGCAGCACTGCGATGAAATTGACCATTAGCCAGATGAAATAAACGTAACTGGCAGTGTTTAACAAGCCCGCCAGGGTCGGGGCGATGATCGCGACCGCGACCAGAACAGCCTGTGCCAGCAGCATGAAAAACTGCAACCAGATCATGATGAACAAGGTCTGTTCAAAGCTGCCAATGCCGCCAAACACCCGGCCAATGACAAGGATCGCCAGCACCGACAGCATCAGCGTCATCAACTGGATCACCGCAAACAGAATGGGGTTGCCAAGCAGCGCGTCAACGAATGGATTGGAAGGGCCCGGGATCAAAACCGCAGTGGTCCAGGTCAGAATGACCCCGAAAATCACCACGATCACGGCCAGTTGCAGCAGCAGATCGCGCAATGGTGTGGTTGATAGCAAAGCCGCCGCGGCACCGCGCGGATCTGCCAGCGTTAGCCGCACAAGTGCTTTGATTTGCTGCATGAATTTCAGGCCTTCAGATCATCCCTCTGGCATGAAAATACATGGCTGCAAGCAGCGCCACAAGGGCTGCGACCGACAAACTCAGGAAAATCGGCGAGACTTTGCGAAAGCCATGCGCCCGCGCCACCCCAACCGAGATATACCAGATGAAAGGCGTCAAGCCCAACCAATATGGCGGCAGGGAAATCCAGACATGACCGAAGATCGGGTAGTTGACCTCAAGATTGGTAAACAGAACCGACAATAGGGCGGCCAGCACCCCAAACGGGGCAGCGACAAATGCCCCCCAAAAGACAGCGATTCGGGTGTTGCGCCAGGTGCCGCGCCCGCCAAAGATCCGGCAGATCGCCCCCAGCAACATGGCAAACAGATACATCGCGAAGGTGCGACCGATCAGGGAGATCAGCAGCAGCAAGCCGATTTCAAACGAAATCAGGCTGACCCCGGTTTCATGCGGCACGATCACCGCTTTCATCGTCCAGGACAGGAAGAACGCGAGGTTTGACCACAACAGCAGGAACAGAAGATGCCACTCACCGGGTTTTTCGGTGATCAGCTTGCGGGTGGATTTTGACATGTTGAACCAGGCAAACAGCACCCGGTGGGTCATGGTTTGCCTTGCATTGGCCCGACGCCTGCGCCGCGTCTGAAACGCCCGCGCTTGCCCCCGCGAAAGGGGGCCCGGTAGGGGATTGTAGTTAACCGCCTGCACTTTGAGACCTGCATTTCCATGCGCCCCCGGCCCATAAACATTGGTATCGGCGAAAATTAGGGGGATAATATGACGGCTTCGCGCAATTCCTGCGGCGAGCTCGGATTACCGACGATAAAGCCCGTGCAGTCCGCGCAGCCAGGTCGCCAAAAAGAACAGTCCCGCAAGGGCTGACAGGATGTTTGGCATCGGCGGTGGCAGCATGTTGCCAACGACAACGGATGCGATAACAAGCGGTTGCAGCGCCAGAAGTGTCCAGAACAACGCCAACCTTGCGTCTTTCATCGCGCCCTGCCGGCCTAGCAGGCGCGCCAGAACATGGCTGATCACCGACAGCAGATAAAAAAACAGCGGCGCGAACAGCAAGGTCGCAACAAATGTCGCACCGACCAGGGCTGGCAACGTCTGATCCGGGGTCGGCCCTTGGGTCGCCGGATTGCTGGCCAGCAGGCCCGGCAAGCGCACCAGAAACGAGATCAGGCAGGCGAAAAGCAGATAGGCCAGCAGGATATTCTCGCCGGGGTTTTCACCACGTTTGCGGCGCAAAACCCCGGCGGGATCCAGATAAGTTCGGGCGATATCCGCCAAAAGCCCCATCAGGCTGAGTGCCGCTCGACCCAGGCCTGCATCCGGCTTTGGATGTCGTCGCGGATTTCTGCGCTGTCAATTTCATCCAGCGCATGACTTAGAAAGGCCAGCACCAGCATGTCCTGCGCCTGGGCATGCGGCACGCCGCGTGACATCAGGTAAAACAACGCATTGTCGTCAATTGCCCCGACGGTGGAGCCATGCGAACAGGCGACATCATCGGCGTAAATCTCAAGCTCGGGCTTGGCCAGGAACTGGCTGTCGTCATCCAGCAGCAGGCCCTGGCTGATCTGATAGCCGTCGGTTTTCTGGGCGTCGGCCTTCACCAGGATCTTGCCCTGAAACACCCCGGTCGCGCCATTGCGCAAGACCTTCTTGAACACCTGACGGCTTTCGCAATTGACCGCGTCATGGGTGATGAAAACCGTGTCATCCTGATGAAACATGCCGGTCGCACCATCGCCGGCACAGGCCCCGGAAATGGTGGCGTGGGCATCATCGCCCAACATCTCGATCACGCATTCATTGCGGGTCATTGCGCCATTCACAGTCAGGGTGAAGCTTTTAAACTCGCTCTCTTTTCCCAGTCGGGCGAAGATATGGCTGACCGCGCGGCGCTGATGATCGCGGCCCTGGGTGCGGATATGGTGAAAGCTGCCGTTGTCGGCGACATCAACCTCAAGCACCTTGTTGATCCGGTCCGCTGCCGGGCCGTTTTCAAGCAGGGTCATCGACGCCCCGGCCTCGACCTTGACGACATGATGCACGACCGCATCGGCACCGGTTTGACGGCGCAGATAATGCAGGCTGACCGGGCGTGGCACCGCCCCCGTCACGCGGATCACCACGCCTTCAGTGGCGGTGGCGGTGTTCAAAGCGGCCAGCGGGCGCTGCACCGGGTCTTGGCCACGGGTTTCCAGAACGCCAAACAGATCGCGCGCCCAGTGGATATCCTTGGCAGCCGCATCGGCCAGCGGTTCGATCACCAGATGATCCAGCAGCAACGGGTCTGAGGCGGCAAGATCCAGCACGCCATCAACAAACACCAGCCGCAACCGGTCGATATCGCTGAAAACCGGCTTTTCGTCGGTTTCCAGCAAATCCGCCTTGGTCACATCGCTGCTTGTCAGCGTATCCGGGCGGGTGAATTTCCAGTATTCATCGCGCCGGTTTGGCAGGCCCATTTCATGCAGGCGCGCCAAGGCTGTCTGGCGCACGCCACTGATCCAGGCGCCGCCTTTGGGCAGATCGCTGGCGCTTATTCGGGCCAGGGCGGCCTCGGTCTTTGCGGCTTGGGCGCTCATCAGGCAACCTCGGCCAGCAGGTCGGCATAGCCATTATGTTCCACCTCAAGCGCCAGTTCCGGGCCGCCGGATTTGATGATCTTGCCGTCGGCCATGATATGCACGACATCGGGTTTGATGTGGTCCAGTAGCCGTTGATAATGGGTGATCACCAGGAACGAGCGTTTGCCGTCGCGCAGCACATTCACCCCTTCGGCGACCAGTTTCAT
>CAYXXQ010000115.1:0-9309 GCA_964469075.1 uncultured Rhodobacter sp. | reverse complement strand
GTCGGTCGGGCAGTAAAACGGTGGTCGCGCCAACCGACATCGGGATCGCCATTCCAGCCCCTAGGCCATAGGCGAAGAACAATTTTGCTGCGGCGAAGCAGATGTCGTCATGCCGGATGTCGAGGATGTTTTTGCCATAATTTTCAGCGACATAGTTCATGCTTGAATGCACGTGCCGCACACCTTTTGGGTCACCGGTTGAGCCTGAGGAATATAACCAAAACGCGGTTTCGTCAGCACTGGTTCTGACCGTGTCAAAGCTGTCACTGGCATCTTCCAGCAAGTCCTGAAGTGCCTGGTATTTCCCGTCGCTTTCCCCCACCAGCACAACTTGCCGCAGGTGTTCCAGATCGGCCAGCAAGGGGGCAACAACGCCCAGCAGCGGGGCTGAAACGAACAGCACTTCGATGCGGCTGTCGGACAAGATGTATTGATATTGATCCGTTGTTAACAGCGTGTTCAGACAGACCGGAATGACCCCGGCCCGGATCGCGCCCCAAAAGGCGATAGGGTAGTGAACGGTGTCAAACATCAACAGACCAACCCGGGTTTCAGGCCTGATCTGCATCTGACGCAGAACATTTGCCATCTGGTTGGTGGCCGTTTGCAATCCGCCGTAAGTCAGGGTTTGGGATGGGTCAACAAAGGCTGGTTTTTCGGCAAAACCCAGATCGACATTGCGGTCAACCATGTCCGTGACGGCGTTATAGTCCTTGGGTTGCCCCATTTCAGTCGCCTCCGGGGTAGCTTTCTGTCTGTTAATATGTATTCTAGTACTCTTATACCACTAATAAGACTTTTGCAATCGGAGAATCCCATGCAAACACTCCATCCCAAAGGTTGGGCCCGGCCCATCGGCTATGCCAATGGCATCAAGGTTCCCGCGTCCGGCCACACGATGTTTGTTGCCGGTCAGGTCGGCTGGACTGCAGATCAGGTCTTTGAAAGCGACGATCTGGTGCCGCAGTTTGAACAGGCGTTGCAGAATGTGCTGGCGGTTGTGGCAGCAGGTGGCGGCAAGCCGGAACATATCTGCCGGATGACCGCCTATTGCTGTGATAAGCCGCAATATCTTGCCGTGCGCCCAGAGCTCGGGGCGATCTGGCGCAAGTATATGGGCAAGCATTTCCCGGCGATGAGTATGATTTTCGTGAACGATCTGCTGGATCACCCCGGCAAGATCGAGCTGGAGGCGACCGCTGTCGTGCCGAACGCCTAAACCTCGGCGGCGACCTGTTGGGCGGCCACGGATTTTTTGCGCCGCTCGATCTGTTTTAACATGGTAGAGATCGTGATTGACCCGAAAGTCGCCTTCGCCAGATCGTCAATTTCGCACATGATGTCAAACAAAACCCATTCCGCATCGGTTGCGACCCTGGGATCGGTCAGTTTGCAGTCACTTGAGGTGTCTTCAAACAGCGATATGATGTCCAGTAGCGTCGTGCGTTTGGCGTTGCCGATAAAGCTGTAGCCGCCGCCAACGCCACGGATCGACTGGACAAGACCTGCCCGGCCCAAAGCGTGCATCACTTTTGCCAAATGATGCGCTGAGACGCGGTATTTCTCACCGATCTCGGAAACCGACACCTGACGCTCGGGATCAGCTGCCAGGTCGATCAGTGCGTATATTGCCAACCGGCTTGATTTTTGCACGATGTCATACCCTTTTCTAATTGGCTTTTTATAGCGGCCTGTTTTTGTTGATTTTCAATCATTTAGGTCTTTTTCCAACTGGATATAAGGCCCGGCGACCATGCCTTCGCTGCGGAAAAAGCCCATTGGCAGCGGTTCGTGGCGTAAGACCATTGTGCGCATTGTGTTCACGCCCGCCTGGCGAAACTCGTCCGACATGTTCTGAAACATCCGCTCCCCGATCCGCTGAAGTCTTGCTGCCGGATCGACCGCAAAGGCAAATATCCAGCCGCAGGGTTCTGAGCCAAACTCCCAAGTTCGGATTTCGCCGATCAGGTAGCCCAGTATCGACGGGCCGTCGCCGGCGTTGACAGGTTCGGCCACGACAAAGAACCGCTCGTTCAGGCGGCGGGTTGCGTAGCGGTCAAACAGGTCGTTCCAATAGTCGGGCTTGGAATTGCCGGTGACCTGGGCGTCAATCGCGATCACCGCGTCCAGGTCTTTTCTGTCGACACGACGGATGCGAATATCAAGGCCATTGTCTTCGCCGTTATTCTGATCGGGTCCGGTCATTAAGGTTCAAGCCTTTACTGTTGGCGCCAGATGCGCGTTGACCCAAGCGGTCACCCGGAAAAGATAACCCGGCAGCGCCAGGCCTGCAACCATAGGACGGTATGCGAATTTCGCCCCAGTTACAGGCAGCCAGCCCATGCTGCGGCGTTGAATCTGTCGCTTCGTACAACTTTAGACTATTTTTACGCATTGCGGTACTGTTATATCTATTTAGTAAAAATCAGGATGTCGCGGGGAACAGGATGAAACGGATTGTCAGCCTTAAACTGAACGGGGCCCATGTTGAAGATGCGGTGCCGGACAACCTGTTGCTGATCGACTATCTACGCGATCAGAAACATCTGACCGGGGCCAAGAAAGGCTGTGACGGCGGTGAATGCGGTGCCTGCACCGTGCTGGTTGACGGGCATCCGCGCCTGTCCTGCATCACGCTTGCGGTGGTGTGTGATGGGTCCGAAATTGAAACCATAGAAGGCCAGGCCAAAAACGGGCGACTGTCGGCCCTGCAACGGGCGTTTCACGAAAACCTTGGCACCCAATGCGGATTTTGCACGCCCGGGATGATCATGGCCGCAGAAAACCTGCTGCGCCGTAATCCCGACCCGGATCAGGCGGAAATCAAGGCGGCGCTTGGCGGAAACCTATGCCGCTGCACCGGTTATACCAAAATCATCAAATCCGTGCGCGCGGCTGCCGGAGCGGTATCATGAACACAAAGGCCAAACATTCCGCCGCCGGGCAGCCAGTGCCGCTGATCGACGGAATCGAAAAGGTAACCGGCAAGGCGCTATATACTGCCGATTTGGAGGATGCTGGCTGCTTGGTCGGGCGGATCTTACGCTCCCCCGTCGGTCACGGGCGGATCTTGAAGCTGGATGTGTCCGAGGCGCTGAAACTCGACGGTGTGGTGGCGATTGTGACCGGGGACGATTGCATGCTGACTTACGGCGTTATTCCCATTGCGATGAACGAATATCCGATGGCAAGGGGCAAGGTGCGCTACCGCGGTGAACCAGTGGCTGCGGTTGCCGCCATTGACGCACAAACCGCTGAGCGCGCGCTTGATCTGATCCGGCTTGAGATCGAAAAGCTGGACGCGGTTTATACTGCGCGTGACGCCCGTGCCGCCGGCGCGCCGCAGCTGCATGATGATAAACCCGGCAACCTTGAACGCGAAGTGCATCATGTATTTGGCGATGTCGAGGCGGGTTTTGCGAAGGCCGATTTGGTCCGCGAAGAGGTGTTTGATTGCGCCGAAGTCAACCACGCGCAGATGGAACCGCACGCGGCAATGGCCGATTATGACACCGAGCGGCAGCGGCTGACGCTGCATTCTGTCACCCAGGTTCCGTTTTATGTGCACCTGACATTGGCGCGGTGTCTTGAGATGGACAGCTCCCGCATCAGGGTGATCAAACCCTTTGTTGGCGGTGGTTTCGGGGCCAGGACCGAGACCCTGAATTTTGAGATTATCGCAGCCCTTCTGGCCCGGGCTGCTGGCGGTAAGGTGATGATGCGTCTTAGCCGCGAGGAAAGTTTCCTGACCCATCGCGGCCGCCCCAATACCGAGGTTAAGCTGAAGATCGGCCTTAGTAAGACGGGTAAAATCATTGCGGTTGAGTGTGAGGCGGTGATGGCGGGCGGCGCTTATGCCGGCTATGGCCTTGTCACCATCTTATATGCAGGCGCCTTGCTGCACGGCATTTATGACGTTCCGAACATCAAATATGACGGCTATCGGGTCTATATTAACCAACCGCCCTGCGGCGCGATGCGCGGGCATGGCACAGTTGATGTACGGCACGCGTTTGAATGCCTGCTGGACCGGATGGCGCGCGCACTTGGGCTTGATCCGTTCGCTGTCCGCCGGGCAAATTTGCTGACGGCACCGATGTTTACCGCCAATGATCTGATGGTCAATTCCTATGGCCTGGATGAGTGTCTGGACAAGGTTCAGAAGGCCAGCGGCTGGACCGAACGCAAGGGCAATTTGCCGCCAGGGCATGGGCTTGGCATGGCCTGTTCGCATTATGTCAGTGGGGCCGCGAAGCCGGTCCACTGGACGGGGGAGCCGCATGCGGTCGTGGCGATGAAGCTGGATTTTGACGGCAGTATCACCGTTCTGACGGGGGCTTCGGATATCGGACAAGGCTCCACCACCATCGTTGCGCTGGCGGCGGCGGAAATTCTTAGCATTGATTTAGGGCGCATTCGGGTTGTCACCAATGACAGTGCAATAACGCCGAAAGACAACGGCTCTTACTCAAGCCGGGTGACGTTTATGGTTGGCAATGCCGCGATTGAGGCTGCCAAGGCGATGAAAGAAAAGCTGGTGGCGGCTGCGGCCAAAAAGCTGGACGTGACGCCGGATCAGATCGAATGCGAGGGCGAGACATTCTTTGTCACCGGTGCCTCGCAATCGTTTCTGTCCTTTCAGGATGTCGCGATTGCGGCGCTGGCCGAAGAAGGCACGATCAACGTCAAGGGCACGTTCACCACCCCGGTTGAGGCGCAAGGCGGACGACATCGCGGCGGGGCCGTCGGCTCGACCATGGGGTTCAGCTATGCCGCCCAGGTGGTTGAGGTTGTGGTTGATCAGGACACCGGCCAAATTCAGGTGACGCAGGTTTGGGCCGCACTTGACTGCGGTTTTGCGATAAATCCATTGGCGGTTGAAGGCCAGATCGAAGGCTCGGTCTGGATGGGTCTGGGCCAGGCTTTGTGCGAAGAAACGCGGTTTGTGGACGGCCTGCCAGCGCATGCCAATTTCCTGGAATACCGGTTTCCGTCGATGGCGGATGCGCCGGATATTCACGTTCAGATTGTTGAAAGCATGGACCCTCTGGGGCCGTTTGGTGCCAAAGAGGCCGGCGAAGGCGCGTTGTCGGGCTTTCCCCCGGCACTGGCAAATGCGGTTGCTGATGCGGTTGGGCTTGACGCGAATTTCCTGCCGATGACGCCGGACCGGATGTTGGAGGCGCTGACAAAAGCCCGCAAAGCCGCCCGCCGGACGGAGGCCGCATCATGAGCGAACCGCTGCCAGATTTCACCGTGATACGCCCAAACTCTGTTGACGAGGCGGTCTTGGCCTTGGCCACAAACCCATCCGCACGGCTTTGTGCCGGGGGTACGGATTTGATCGTCAACATGCGCCGCGGACTGGTGCAAACCGAGTGGCTGATTGACCTGAGTGGCGTCAGTGATCTGAAAACCATCTTCATCGACGATACCGGGATTTGGATCGGTGCGGGCGTGATCCTGCGGGATCTGGCGCAGAACAAAGCGATCGCCGCTGCCTTTCCGGCGATCAATATAGCAGCACTTGCAATTGCCGGGCCGAACCACCGGGAAACCGCGACGGTGGGGGGGAACCTGTGTGTGGACACGCGTTGCCTTTACTATAATCAAAGCCATTGGTGGCGGAAATCCAATGATTTTTGCCTGAAATACCAAGGGGAAATCTGCCATGTCGCCCCGAAAGGCAATCGCTGCCGGGCGGCCTATTCAGGTGACCTGGCCCCGGCCTTGATGGTGCTAAATGCCGAGGTTTCGATCTCGGGCGCATCCGGGCAAAGACAAATTCCGGTGGCGGAGTTGTTTCAGGAAGACGGTGCGGACTACCTGACCTTGGCACCGGGTGAGATCATCACGGCGGTATTCGTACCCGCGACCAAGGCGGCCTCAACCTATGAAAAAATCCGCGTACGCAGCGCGATGGATTTTCCGCTGGCAGGGGTAGCAGTGGCAAGTTGGCGGACGGGATCTGACCGGCATTTCAAGCTGGCGCTGACCGGAACCAATTCAATGCCACTGGCCCTGTCGCCTGATCCGCTGCGCCAAGGCCAGGATGCTGACGCCTATTTCACCGATCTGTCAAAGCAGGTTCAAAAAGCGGTGTCGCCGCAACGCACGTCAACGATTGCGCCCCATTATCGGCGGCTGTCTGCCGCTGCGCTGGCCGTACGTTTGGCGCGGGGGATGCTGTAATCATGGGCCTTCCCGGCAAACATTGGCAGGAACCAGACGGCTGGCACATTGATGTGCGGGGGCTAGTGTCGCCCGAACCGATGGTTGCCATTCTGGGCCGGATCGAAACCGTCGATCAGGACGGCACCATAACCGTTCACCATGATCGGGAGCCGATTTACCTTTACCCCGAACTTGCCGAACGCGGCTGGCAGCATCGCATTGTTGATAGCGATGCGGGTGAGGTTCGGCTGATCCTGACACGGCAACCTTGATGCTTGGCGGATCCTTTCTGGGCGACGCGCGAGATCGCTTGCTGCCCGCCGCGATCCCCTTTCGGTTCTTCGCAGCGGCTGCGGTTTTTTACGTTCTGGCATGGGCCGTGCTGCTGGCGGCCAGTGATTTGCCTGACTTCACCGGCGGCTTGGGTCCGGTCCTGGCGGCGATCCATCTGCTGACACTTGGGGTGCTGGCGATGGTTGCGATGGGGGCAAGTTTTCAACTGCTACCCGTCGCCACACGTCAGCCACTGGCGCGGACCTGGCCTGCAAGCTTGTGTTTTTGGCTGCTGTCTGGCGGGACAGTTCTGCTGGCTTTTGGCATGGCGGAAGGTGCGTCGCTGGCGATGAACTCCGGCGCGATATCGGTGACGATTGCCTTGCTGATCTTTGCCACCTTGACCGCTGACAACTTGCGCCGCGCGCGGGGATTGCCGGTTGTTGCCGCTCATGGCTGGGTGGCGCTGATCGCCTTGCTGGGGGTTGTCGGCCTTGGCCTGGCTCTGAGTTTTGATTTCCAGCACGGGTTTCTGGCTGATCATCAAGCGATGGCGCTGTTGCATATGTTGCTGGCGCTGTTTGGTTTTATGGGCGTGCTGGCACTGGGGTTCAGCCTGATTCTGGTGCCAATGTTTGCGCTGTCACAAACGCCGCCGCCACGGCTTGGCGGGTTGCAACTGGCGCTCGCTTTCTTGGCGTTGATCTTCGTGACCGGCGCGGTTCTGTCTGGCATCGCCTGGCTGTTCTGGCCCGGGATTGCGGCGGCGATGGCGGCGACTGGCATCTATCTTTGGCAGATGCAGCATGTGTTGAAATCCGGGATGCGCAAACGGCTGGGGTTGTCGTTTCGACTGATCCGCACGTCTTGGGTGACCTTGCCGATTGCTTGGCTTTTGGGGCTTGTGATCCTGCTGGACCTTCCGTTTCCAAATGCGCCTGTCGGCTTTGGTTTTGTGGTGCTTGTCGGCTGGTTGCTGACCTTTCTTTTAGGGGTCTTGCAACGGATCATTCCGTTCCTGGCCTCGATGCATATCGTTGACGAAAACGGGCAGCCGGTTTTGATGTCTGACCTGACACCGGAGCTACCGTTACAGGTTCACGCGGGCCTGCACGGCGTTGCGGTTTTGCTGTGCCTTGCGGGTATTTTCTTGCAATCCGGCGTCTTGGTGCAGATCGGAGCGGCGGCGGGCCTGACCGGTGCCTTGGCCTATGCGGGCTTTGTCATATCGGTATCGTTGCGGGTTTTCAATGCGACAGGAAGCAAGTCAGCAAACGGTTAAAAGGCTTGTTGTTTGCTTAAATACGCATTACAATACCTAATTAGAAAACAACATGAAACACGAAGGATAATCCATGAGCTTTCAGCGGCGTACCCCACAGCTTTTGCATGAGGACCATCAGGCCACCATCGTGGTTATCGAAGCGTTGGATCAGATGTTGGAAAAAGCCCGAAAGGCCAAACCGGACGTTTCGGATGCCAAGGTGGAAAAGGCTTTAAACATGGCCGCAACCGCGATCGAGGACGAGATCAACAACCACTTTTCTTTTGAAGAAGATCAGTTGTTCACCTTGCTGGAAGACGCAGGAGATGTCGGCATCGGCGCACATCTGCGCGAGGAACACAAAGCGATCCTGCCGCTTGGAAACCGCGTTGCCGAAGCGGCGCGCGCGGCCCTTGCCAATGGGTTTACCGACGATAGCTGGGACGGGTTTCGCAGAAGCGCGGCAGAGCTGATTGAGCGCATGGTCGCGCATATTCAGAAGGAAGAAATGGCCCTTTTGCCGATGCTGGAAGAGCTTTTGGATCCTGAAACCGACATGGAATTGTCCACGGGCTACGCAAGTAGTCACTAACGATAGCGAGGCAAAAAATGAACACCCCGAAACCCTTTGTGATCAAGCCTCTGACCCCGGGCGACCTGGATGCGGTGATTGATATCGACATGTCGACAACCGGCATCTCGCGGCGCGGGTACTTTCAGAAACGGCTGGCTGCGGCCACGGATCACCCCAAAAACTATGTCTATGTCGGCATTCATGTTGACGACCAGTTGCAGGGGTTTGCTTTCGCCCGGCTGGTGGATGGTGACTTTGGCACACCCGGTGCCAGTGCGTCGCTTGATGCGATCGGCACGCGGCCGGAACACAGCCATCGGGGCTATGGCCAGATACTGCTGAACGAAGTTGAAACGGTCCTGCACCATAAGGGTGTCGACAGTTTGACCAGCCAGGTTGACTGGGAAAACGCGGGCGTTCTTGGGTTTTTGTCGGGTGCCGGGTTTCAGATGTCTCCACGACTGGTTTTGACGCGGACAACAGCGAAAATCCCGCCGGTGCTGGAGCAAGCGCCCGAGGATGATGACAATCCGGAGCTTGATTACAGCTCCCCCGAAAGTGACGATTTCGCGGCATTGTCGCAGGATCGGATTCCCGTCCGCTCGATGGTCGAGGGGGATCTACGCAAGGTGATAACAATTGACAGCGCCAATTCCGGCTTTGACCGGTCCGGCTATTGCAGCCGCAAAATGCATGAAAGCCTGCATGAAAGCGGTGTCCGGGTTTCGCTGGTGGCCGAGCGGGAAGGATTTAACGCCGGCTTCATCATGGCGCGAGTTGATTTTGGGGAGTTTGGTCACACCAGCCCCGAGGCGGTCCTGGATACGATCGGGGTCGATCCCGGCTATGCCAGTCAGGGGGTTGGCACGGCTTTGATGTCGCAATTGATGGCAAATCTGGCCATTTTGCGGGTCGAAAACGTGCGGACAGAAATCAGCTGGAATGACGTTGATCTGATCGCCTATTTCAATGCAATGGGCTTTGTCCCGGCGCAAAGGATCACCCTGAGCCGGGCGCTTTAAGG
>CAYXXQ010000114.1:0-9423 GCA_964469075.1 uncultured Rhodobacter sp. | reverse complement strand
AGTTGAATCAGAAATCAACACAAATGGGAATCCTGAATCTCAACAGACCCTAGTCTGGGGGGGTGAAGTTATGCGGTGGGCTTGCAATCGGCCCGTCGTGTGATAGCAACTCAGCGACTGAATTCTTGGGACTGGAATGGTTATGGACGGCCTTGACGCGCTGAAGAAAAAGTATCTGGACGGCATTAGTGCCGCCAATGATGAGGGCGGGCTGGAAGAGCTGCGTCTCGCGGCTGTCGGCAAGAAGGGCGAAGTGGCCCTGAAGATGCGCGAGCTTGGCAAGATGACCCCGGAGGAGCGGCAGGTTGCCGGCCCAGCGCTGAACGCTTTGAAGGACGAGATCAATTCGGCGTTGGCGGCGCGCAAGGCGTCGTTGGGGGATGCCGCCTTGGAAGACCGCTTGCGGACCGAGTGGCTGGACGTGACCTTGGCCGGGCGGCCACGGCGGCAGGGCAGCATTCATCCGGTCAGCCAGGTGACGGAAGAAGTCAGCGCGATCTTTGCCGATATGGGATTTTCGGTGGCCGAGGGGCCGCAGGTGGAAAGTGACTGGCACAATTTTGACGCGCTGAACATTCCGCCCGAGCATCCGACCCGGACCGAAATGGACACGTTTTACATGCACCGCGCGGCGGATGATGACCGCCCGCCGCATGTGTTGCGCACCCATACAAGCCCGGTGCAAATCCGGCATATGATGGCGCATGGCGCCCCTTGCCGGGTGATCGCGCCGGGGCGGGTTTACCGTGCGGATTATGATCAGACGCATACGCCGATGTTTCATCAAGTCGAGGGCTTGGCGCTGGGCAAGGATTTGTCGATGGCCAACCTGAAATGGGTGCTGGAAGAGTTCTTCGCTGCGTTCTTTGAAATCGACGGCATCAAGACGCGGTTCCGGGCGTCGCATTTTCCGTTCACGGAGCCGTCTGCCGAGGTGGATATTCAGTGTTCCTGGGTTGATGGCCAGCTAAAGATCGGCGAGGGTGATGACTGGATGGAGGTTTTGGGCTCCGGCATGGTGCATCCCAAGGTTCTGGCTGCAGGCGGGGTTGACCCTGAGGCCTGGCAGGGCTTTGCCTTTGGCATGGGGATCGACCGGATTGCGATGCTGAAATACGGCATCCCGGATCTCAGGGCGTTCTTTGATTCAGACCTACGCTGGCTGCGGCATTACGGGTTTGCAGCCCTTGATCAGCCGAGTTTGCATGGGGGCCTGTCCCGCACCTGATGCGGGATCGCCCAGACGCCCGGCAAATCTGCTAAATCAATACTCCCGATCCCAAAGTTGGGTCTTGGCGCGGGCCTCGTAGCCTGCGTCGTAATCTGCACCGCCCTCGCGGCCATTGGTCATCGCTTTCAGGAAATCACCGGCGGAGGGCAGGTCTGACAGGTCGGGTTGCTCGCCCCACAGGCCTGCGCGCATCACCGCTTTGGCGCATTGGAAATAGACCTCGTCGATGGTGATCACCAGTACGGTGCGGGGCAGTTTGCCGTTGCGGGCGAAGCGTTCGCGCAGGGCTTCGTCGTCGGTGATCTTACCGCGCCCGTTGACGCGTGTGACGTTGTTGCTGCCCTGGACCAGGAACAACAGCGACAGGCGGTCGTCGCGCAGGATGTTACGCAGGCTGTCGATGCGGTTATTGCCGGCCCAGTCGGGCATCAGCAGGGTTTTGCTGTCCTGCTCCACGACAACAGGGCCATCATCGCCACGCGGGGTGCCGTCGGTGCCTTCGGGGCCGACCGTGGTCAGGACGCAGAATTTTGAGGCCCCGATCCAGCGGCTGTATTCCGGGGTCAAATGATCGGCGACCTTGGTCAGGGAGGTTGGCACCGGTGCGCCATAAATCGCGGTGAGGGCGGCCATGTCTTTGAGGTAGTTCATGGGTTTCCTCCTTTGGTCAGGTCAAACCCGGCATCCGTCATCAGGCGGTTGGAATGGGTTTCAACCGCGTCTTCCAGATGGGCGGTGAAGCGGTCCAGATCGAGGCCTTGTTCGATTGCCGGCAAGAATTCGACCACGGCCAGACCGGGTTTGCGCAAAAGACCGTGGCGGGGCCAGAACACGCCGACATTGGTGGCGGCAGGGATGCAGGGCTGGTCGGTTTCCTGATAAAGAACGGCGGTGCCGATCTTGTATTTGCGCGTGGCCCCGGCGGCGACGCGGGTGCCTTGCGGGAAGATGATCAACTGGCCGGGCAGTTGCGTGCCGGCCTTGACCCCGGCGACCATTTTCTTGATGGCGACGCTGCGTTTGCCGCGATCAACCGACACGCAGCCGATGCGTTTGGCGTAAAAGCCGACGATGGGGGTGAAGATGATCTCTTTTTTCATGATGAATTTTGGGCGAGGGACGGCGTGGACGATCAGGATGATGTCAAAGAAGCTTTGGTGTTTTGAGGCGACTATGACTTCGCCGGTTGGTACGGTGCCGCGAATTTCGGATTTCAGGCCGACCATCCAGTCAGCGGTCCAGCGTACCCAGCCACAATAGGTGTGAATGGCGAGAAAGGCCCATTTGCGTGAGAAGATGGCGAAGGGCGTGAAGAACGCGGCCATCAGAACCATCATCAGATACATCTGGGTGATGAAAGCCACCGAGACGATAAATTGACCGATCAGGCGCATCAGGTCAGTCCTTTCAGGGTGCGAAAAGCGGCGGCGCGGGTCGACCAGAAGGCGACGATACCGGCCAGAAACGGGATCAGCAGCGGCAAAATCCAGTGCCAGCCGCGAAAGCCAAGGCCTGTCAGAAACGCGCCTTCTTCCGCGGCGGAGGGCAGCAGGATCACCCCAAGCAGGGCGGCCAGCGTGCCAACGGTGGCGCCTAGGAAGGCGCGGATGGTGAAGCGCCGCACGAAGGCGCGGGCGATATAGGTATCGCGCGCGCCGACAAGACGCAGCACGGAAATGACGGTGGCGTTGGCGGCGAGGGCGGCATTGGCGGCCAGCGTGATCATCGCCCCGGTCGACAGCGCAATCAGGGCGATGGAAAAGGCGGCCAGCAGACGCAGGCGGCTGGCGGCATCAATCAACGGGCGGCGCCATCTGGTGTGATCGTCAAAGATCGCGCCCGGGGCCTCGGCCGACAGGCGCAGACGCAGGCCTTCGATGTCGGGGCCATCCTGGGTTTCAACCACCTCGATCAGGCGGGGGATTGGCAGGGTGTCGACCGGCAGGTCGGGGCCAAACCAGGGTTCCAGCAGCTTGCGCTGTTCGGCATCGGTCAGAACGCGGGCGGATTTGATGCCCGGCGTGGTTTCAAGCACCCTGAGCACGGCTTGGGACTGGGCCTGCATCTGGCCATCAGGTGCTGAAATGCGCACGGTTGCGGTGCGGGCCAGTTCGGCCGACCAGCGATCGGCCAGCCGCCCGGTGGCCAGCGCCAGAGCCAGCGAAAACACCGCCAGAAAGGCCATTGCGCCTGCGGTGAACACCGTCAGCCGCGCAGTAAAGCCCGAGGGTGGCACGACCCGGTCGGCCTTCTGATCGCCGCTAAGCAGGACGCGCAACATCTCCAGCAACGCCTTCACAGATCGGCCCCGGCCAGTTGCAGACGGCGATTGTGGATGCGCAGAACCCGGGCCGAGATCTGGCTTTTGGCGTTGCGGATCAGGTTCAGATCATGGGTGGCGATCAGGATGGTTTTGCCCATCTTGTTCAGCTCGACCAGCAGCTTCAGCAGTCTTAACCCCATTTCCCAGTCAACATTGCCGGTCGGTTCATCGGCAATGATGACATCCGGCGACATGATGACGGCGCGGGCCAAGGCGGCGCGCTGGCGTTCGCCGCCGGACAGTTGCGGCGGCAGGGCGTTGGCTTGGGCCGACAGGCCAACCCAGGACAGCAATTCCTTCAGGTTGCCCATTTCGGCCTCAGCATCGCGCCCAGCGACATCCAGCGGCAGGGCGATGTTGTCGGTCAGGCTGAGGTGATCCAGAAATTGGCAGTCCTGATGGACGATGCCGATGCGCCGCCTTGTGGTCGCGACCTCGTCCCGGGTCATCTCGTGCACGTTGTTGCCAAAGATGCGGACATTGCCGGCGCTGGGCAGCAGTTGCATGTAACACAGGCGCAGCAAGGTGGTTTTGCCAGACCCGGACGGGCCGGTCAGGAAATGAAACGATCCCGGCGCCAGGCGCAGGTTCAGATCTGTCAGTATATCGCCGCCGCCATAGGAATAGGCGGCACTTGCCAGCTCGATCAATTTCTGCTCCGATTCCTTTGGCGGGAATACTTGCCCAGAGGGGCTTTGGTTGCAATCTCTAGCAGAGATACCAGATACTTGGAAAGGAAGGCAGGCCCGTTTACATATAGGTCACGGGTTGATTCGCCCCATATTGCGAACGGAACTGAATCTCAGAGGGTTGGATGCGTCTGGTTTGCCCAAATTGTGCCGCCCAGTATGAGGTTGCAGAGGATGCCATCCCCGTGATTGGCCGGGATGTGCAATGCGCAAGTTGCGGGAAAACCTGGTTTCAGCCCCCTGCCAGCGCGTTTTTGCAAGCCGCCGCAGAGGCCGTGACGCCCGGCGGTGATGCAGAGGGCGAGGACGCCGCCGATACGTCTGACGATGAAGGGCCACCGCCTGAGTTCCGGCGGGCGCGGCCAAAGTCGTCTGTCGATCCGTCAGTTCTGGATATCCTGCGCCGCGAGGCGGAGCGTGAGGCCGGGGTTCGGGACGCCGAAGAGGCGGAGGATGCCGCAGAAGAAGCCGCAGAAGAAGCCGCAGAAGAAGCTGCCGAGGAAGCTGCTGCGGAGGAGGCTACGGAAGAGGGTCAACCCCCCGCCGAGGACCCGCCCGAGGTCGCAGCAGAAGCCGAAAGCGACAGCCGCAGTCTGGCCGAACGCGCCCGCGATGCCCGCGCCCGGCTGAACGCCAATCGCGACAGCGAACGGCGGGCGGCAGAAGCTGAGGCAGAGGCCGATGAGCCGGAATATGAAGACACGGATTACGAAGAAGAGGTCAGCGAAGAGGTCGAGGAAGAAGACCAGCTGACGACGCCTGAGGCTGACGTCTTTGACGACGTGCCCGCACCCACCGCCGAGGTGCCACAAGAAACGGCTGGCCCTGCGGTTGCCCCGGCCCCGCGCCGCGCCGCCCGTCCCGACCGGCCAAAGCGCGATCTGCCGGATGTCGACGAGTTGAATTCAACCCTGCGATCGGCCAGCGACAAGGGCCGCGCGCAGGAGCAAGACCTATACAGTGACGCCGGTCCGGCGCGGTCCGGCATGGGGCGGATCGGGTTTTACCTGGCGGTTCTGCTGACCCTGATCCTGATGGCGGTCTATGCGCTGGCACCACAAATCACAGCGGCCGTTCCGGCTGCTGCCGGGGCGATTGACGGATTTGTCAGCGTCGTCAACATGCTGCGGCAAGGGTTGGACGGGGCCGTGACCTGGCTGATTGAAACCGCCACCAACCTGCTGAAGCAGTTCCTTTGAGGCGCTGAGCTAAAGGCGTCAGAACCGGTCCAGCAGCCGTTCCAGGTAATCCAATTCCAGCCTTGGGCGGTTCTTCTCGCCAGAGCGGCGGCGGATTTCTTCGCGCAATTCCCGTGATCGGAGGACCGGGTCATCGCCATCCAGCAGGTTTTCGTCCGAGCCGATCCGCCCGACGGTTCCGGCTTGCCGGCCTAACGGGTCGCGGTTGGCATCGGGGTCGGTGGTGCCAGCCTGATCGCCCTGGCGGCCTGCATTGGGGTTTTGGTTGCGGGCCATTTCCTGACCCAGGTTTTCGATGCCTTCGCGCAGGGCGTCCAGCGCCTCGGCCTGATTATCAAGGGCTTCGGACATATCGCCCTGACGGAGACGGTCCTCGGCCTCGGCCATTTCGCGTTCGGCCCGGCGCAGGGCTTCGCGGGCAGTGCGGCCGGGATCGGTGTTGGCCTCGGGCAGGCCCTGACGTTGGTTTTCCAGCAATTCGCGCAGAGCTTCCTGGCGCTGGGCCAGTTCCTGTTCGCTAAGCGGGGCGTTTTGCGGCTGGTCCGGGTTTTCGCTTTGGCCCTGACCGGGGCGGCCCTGATTTGGCAGTTGACCGGATTGGGGCGGGCTATTGAATTCGTCCTGCAACTGGCGAAAAGCGTCGTCGGAAAGCTGCTGCTGCTGGCGCAGGGTGTCTTGCAGACCACGCATCGCTTCCTGGCCTTCGCCTTCGCCCTGACCCTGCCTGCGCGCGGTTTGCATGTTGCGCATCATTTCGTTCAGCTGTTCCAGCAATTCCTGGGCTTCTTCGTTGCGGCCCTGACGGGACAGTTCTTCGATCTGTTCCAGCATTTCCTGCAACTGGTCGCTAGTGATTTCGCGCATTTCGCCGTTTTCGGCCTGTTGCTGATCGGGGTTCTGGTCGGCCTCGCGGGCGAGTTGTTCCAGATAGTCCTGCATGGCGCGGCGCAATTCGTCCGTCAGTTCGGCGACTTCGTCCTCGGTCGCGCCGTTTTCCAGCGCCTCTGACAGGCGTTCCTGGGCGCGGCGGAGGCGGGCCTCGGCGTCGGACAGGTCGCCGTCTTCGATCAGAAGGGCGGCACGCCACAGGATTTCGGCGATCTCATTTCGGGCTTCATCGCCAAGCGCTTTGCCTGCGATGGTGTTAAATTCCAGCCGTCTGAGGGCGGTGCGCAGGACCAAGTAGGCCTTTTCGTCGTCAAACAGATCCTCCGGCAGGTGGGTGACGGCGCGCAGGACTTGCGTCACGCGTTTGGCGTTGTCGCGGTTCCACAACAGATCGCGGCGCTGTTCAATCACGGCGTCGGCGAGGGGGTCAAAAAAGCGTCGACCCGGTAGGATGATGCTTTCCGGTTCGGCGCGGGAAATCTGGCCGGGATCGTCCACCGCTTGCAAGGACAGGGTGACGGGCAGGCCGGCCCAGGGGTGCTTGGACAGGTCTTCGACGATGGTGTCGGTAAACTGGCGGGTGTCGCCGTTGAAGGGCAGCGGCAGATCGAAGGTGATTTCGGGCTGCGGTTCTGGGGCGGCTTTCAGGCCATAGCGGCGATCCACGGCGTCAAGATCAAGCTGCATCGTGGCGCTGCCGCCGGTCACGCCGTAGTCATCGGCGGCCTGGAATGTCAGCAGGGATTCGCCTTGCGGGCTGCGCTCTACCGGGCCGGTGATGGCGATCATTGGCGGCGCATCTTTGATCATGTCGATCTGCCAGATGGCGGCGTTGTTGGCCGTGCCGGTGATGTTGCCCGGGCCGGTGATACTGATCGTGCCGCTTTGGCTGATGGTGAAATCAAGAGCCGGGTTAGAGTTCGTATCTGTGGCGGTGGACGGGTTGACCGGGTTGGCGGTGGCATCTAGGCCCGAGACGGTTTCGGCCACGGTTAGCGCGCCAGTTTCGCCGTAAAGGCGCAGGGTGACTTTGCTGCCTTCGGCGACCGGAATGGGCACGCCGTCTGTGACGCTGTTCAGGTAGATCGCGGGCAGGCCGGTGTAGCGCGGCGGTTCGATCCAGCCTTCATAGATCGGCCCGCTTAAGGCAGCGGTGGCGTCGGGTGGGGCCAGCACGGCGCGCAGGCCGGATTGGCTGCCGATGCTGCCAAATAACAGGGCGACGACCAGGGCGGTGGCCGCTACATAGCGCAGGCCGAAAGGATCGCGGTTTGACAGTTTCAGGTCGGGGCGGACGGCCCCGGCACGTGCGGCCTGGGCTGCCATGCGCTTGACATGGGCGTGCCAGACTTCGGTGGCGGCAAGATCGTCGGCGCCAATGGCCTGGCTGTCCCAAAGCGCGGTCAGTGGACGGCCTTTTAGGGATCGATCAAGGCGATCCACGGCCTGCGCCTGGCTGGGCCAGCGAAAGGTTTTGAGGCCAAGCACCAAAAACACCAGCAAGCCGCCAAGCCCGGTCAGCAGCGCGAAATAGGCCAGTTCCAGGGACAATCGGTCAAACAGATCAAAGCTGAGGGCGGCCCAAAGCATAAACGCCCAGGACCAGAGCGGCCAGAAAGCGTGGGTGCCGCGCTCGGCCAGCAGGCCAAGCCGGGTCAGCGCCAGCGGGCGTCGCAATGCTTTCAGGGCCCGCGCCCTTTGCATGATGCGGGTGGTGGAAATCTCGATCTGGTGCTTTGGTTTCTGCATCAGGGTTCCCTGGGGTGATCCAAACCGGTCACAACCATTCAGGAACCTTATCGCGATTTATCATTTCGTCAAAGCTTGGCCGGGGCCGAATGACAGCAAATTGATCGCCATCCACCAGCACTTCGGGGATCAGCGGGCGGGCGTTATATTCTGACGCCATGACAGCGCCATATGCCCCGGCTGATCGGAAAGCGACCAGATCACCGGCCGCAAGCGGCGGCATGTTGCGCTGCTTGGCGAAAGTGTCGCCGGTTTCACAGACCGGGCCGACGATATCGATCGGGTGCGGTTCGATGCCGGGGGTGGGTTCATGGACCGGGACGATATCGTGATGTGCCTCGTACATGGCGGGGCGGATCAGGTCGTTCATGGCGGCGTCAAGGATCAGGAAATCCCGCCCTTCGCCATGCTTGAGGTAGATGACTGAGCTGACCATCAGCCCGGCATTGCCAGCGATCAGACGGCCCGGTTCGATTTCAATTTCGCAGCCCAGATGACCGACGGTGCGGCGGATGACGTCGCCATATTCCAGCGGCAGCGGCGGGGCGGAATTTGACCGCTCGTAAGGGATGCCAAGGCCACCGCCAAGGTCAAGGCGTTTGATGGTATGGCCATCTTTGCGCAACAGTTCAGTTAGGTTGGCGACTTTGGTGAAGGCGGCTTCAAACGGTTCCAGATCGGTCAATTGGGAGCCGATATGAACGTCGATGCCGACCACGTCGATGCCGGGCAGGGCTGCGGCCTCGGCATAGACCAGACGAGCTTTGGCGATCGGGATGCCGAATTTGTTTTCGGATTTGCCGGTGGCGATCTTGGCGTGGGTCTTGGCATCGACATCAGGGTTGATGCGGATGGTGATGGGGGCGGTTTTGCCCAAGGAACAGGCGACCTCGTTCAGGACCAGCAATTCGGGTTCGCTTTCGACGTTGAACTGGCGGATGCCGCCGGTCAAGGCCAGGGCCATTTCTTCGCGGGTCTTGCCGATGCCGGAAAAGACGATGCGTTCGCCGGGGATGCCAGCGGCGCGGGCCTTGGCGTATTCGCCGCCCGAGACCACGTCGATGCCAGCCCCAAGGTCGCCCATCAGTTTCAGGATCGCCAGATTGCCATTGGCCTTCATTGCATAGCAGATCAGGTGATCCATGCCGTGCAGGGCCTCGTCAAACAGCCTGAAATGACGGCGAAAAGTGGCGGCGGAATAGACATAAAACGGTGTGCCGACCGCATGGGCGATGTCGGTCAGGGAGACGTCTTCGGCATGCAGGATGCCGTCTTTGTAAAGGAAATGATCCATAGTCAGGTCACCGGGCGCGAGCGGAGGAAAAGAAACAAGGGCAACCCGCA
>CAYXXQ010000113.1:0-9527 GCA_964469075.1 uncultured Rhodobacter sp. | reverse complement strand
CCTAAACCGGGCCGTTATAATCTTCTTCCTCAAGCGGCAGATAGATTTTTGTGATCAGTTTTTCCGCCGGGGTGTTGTCTGGTGAATTTACGTAAACCTCAAACATGCTGGCCCCGGCATAATCTTCCGCACTTTTTGGCAGCCACTGGTTCATAAGCCAGTCATAACTCGCGGCCAGGCCAGAATACGCCCCCCGATGGGTGCAAACCGCATACCGCCCGGCCTCCAGCGTCAGCGCCTCAAATCCGTCCGGGACATGACAGCCGGGTTTCAGCACAAAACCGGCATGGCTGCGCAATTCCGCCTCGGCGACATGCGCTGGGTTGTCGTGATAAACCACCACCATTTCCGCCACATCCCGCACCCGGCCCGACTGCGCCAGCAACGCACCGGCCTTTTGCATCGCTTCGCTGACCGTGGAATACGCCCCCTTATGGGCAATCGACGCCACCAGACGGCCTGGCTCGTCATGAATGATTACGTCCGGCATCTTATCCTCCAATATCTGTGATCCAATCGGCCCTTGCCTAGGCCCTTGTCCGACCTGCCGCAAGGTCCACAGGGACGCACCAACAGCATTGCAATCAACCGTCCCTGCAGCCATATAGAACCCGGCAGACAGGTCAGTGAAGGCGTCAACGAAAGAGGCGGAATGCGGAATTATCTTGAATTCGAAAAACCCCTTGCGGAAATTGAAGGCAAAGCGGAAGAGCTGCGCGCGCTGGCCCGACAGAACCAGGAAATGGATGTCGAGCAGGAGGCAAAAGCCCTGGACGCCAAGGCCGCCGCCCTGCTGGCCGAGCTTTACAAAGACCTGACCCCCTGGCGCAAATGCCAGGTCGCGCGCCATCCCGACCGGCCCCATTGCAAAGATTATATCGAAGCCCTGTTCACCGAGTTTACGCCGCTGGCAGGCGACCGGAATTTCGCCGATGACCACGCCGTGATGGGCGGTCTGGCACGGTTCAATGACCGCCCGATCATTGTGATCGGCCATGAAAAAGGCCACGATACCAAATCCCGGATCGAACGCAATTTCGGCATGGCCCGCCCCGAGGGCTACCGCAAAGCCATCCGGCTGATGGATCTGGCCGACCGGTTCGGCCTGCCGATCATCACGCTGGTCGACACGACCGGCGCCTATCCCGGGCGCGGCGCCGAGGAGCGTGGCCAATCCGAGGCTATCGCGCGCTCCACCGAAAAATGCCTGCAAGTCAAAGTTCCGCTGATCTCGATCATCATTGGCGAAGGCGGGTCCGGCGGCGCGGTGGCCTTTGCCGGGGCCAATCTGGTAGCGATGCTGGAACATTCAGTCTATTCGGTGATTTCCCCCGAGGGCTGTGCGTCGATCCTGTGGAAAGACGCCAACAAAATGCGCGAAGCCGCCGAAGCCCTGCGCTTGTCGGCCCAGGATCTGAAAAAACTTGACGTCGCCGACGAAATCATCCCCGAGCCGGTGGGCGGTGCCCAACGCGACCGCGCAACCACGCTGGCCAATGTCAGCACAGCGCTTGAAGCCATGCTGCAATCACTGGAAAAGAAATCCCCCGATGCGCTGCTGTCTGAGCGGCGGCAAAAATTCCTGAACATGGGCTCCAGAGGCCTGGCCGCGTAAGGCAACACCTGCTGTCTGCTTGCCTCAACCCGGCACCTCGGGCATGTTTGACGTGGTTTGGATTGCAGAAAGGTGCCCCATGTCCCGAATACTCCTGTTGCTTGCCTTTTGCCTGTCGCCGTTGACAGCAACTGCCGATGAAACCTGGATCACCCCGCGCGGCACCGTGGTTTACGAGAAGGATTTCGCCGGTATGGCAGTCCTGTCCCTGCCGCTGCCCAACGCCACCGCGATGATCTATTTTCCCGGCCTTGCCAGCAATTTCACCAACCGAAGCACCCATGAGGGTTTCTGGATCGCCAACGAAAACGGTCCTTGCTCGGCGTCGCTGGCGGCCCCGGACGGCCAGCGCTCTACCAGTTGGGGAAAAGCCGTGATCGCGTTTGATCGCCCGGCATTTCCGACCGACTGGTCGCTGTGGCTCGGCAATTGCTTAGGCCCGGCAACCACCCCGATCCGCGGCCTTGTTCCGTGACAGGCGAAGTTGTGTTCACGCCCGCAACTCCCGCAACTTAAGCAAAGCCTGCTCCCAAACACCCAGAAGCTTAAATCCGCCTTTCCCCTTGCAATGCTTTACGCTATTCACGGCGCGACGGATTCAGACGAAGGCTTAGGGCAGATGAAATTCACGCTTTCCTGGTTGAAAGACCACCTCGACACCACGGCAACGCTTGACGAAATCCTTTACGCCCTGACCGATCTGGGGCTGGAAGTCGAAGGCGTCGAAAACCCGGCCGACGCGCTGGGCACATTCCGCATCTGCCGTGTGATCGAGGCGGTGCAGCACCCCAATGCCGACCGCCTGCGCCTGTGCCGGGTTGAAACCTGGCCTAATGGCCCCGATGCCCCAAGCGAAGAGGTTCAGGTCGTCTGCGGAGCGCCCAATGCGCGCACCGGTCTGGTCGGGGTATTCGCCCCGGTCGGCAGCCATATCCCCGGCACCGGGGTTGACCTGAAACCCGGCAATATCCGCGGCGTCGATTCAAACGGCATGCTGTGTTCGGAACGCGAATTGATGCTGTCTGATGATCACGACGGCATCATTGATCTGCCCGAAGACGCCCCTCTTGGCGTTCGGTTCATCGACTATGCCGACAAGAACGACCCGGTGATCGACATCGCCATCACCCCCAACCGGCCCGACGCCCTGGGCGTGGCCGGCATCGCCCGCGACCTGGCCGCGCGCGGTCTTGGACAGCTGAAAACCCCGGCGATCGAACCGATCAATGGCCAGTTCAAAAGCCCGATCAATGTCAGCCTTAGCGACGACGTCAAGGACGGTCCCTGCCCGTTATTCGTCGGGCGCTACATTCGCGGCGTCAAAAACGGCCCGTCGCCGCAATGGCTGCAAGACCGGCTGCGCGCCATCGGCCTGCGCCCGATCTCGGCCTTAGTCGATGTCACCAACTTGCTGACCTATGACCGCAACCGCCCGCTGCACGTGTTTGACGCGGACAAAGTCACAGGCGATATCAAAGTGCGCCTTGCCAAACCCGGCGAAACCTTGGTCGCGCTGGACGAGAAGACCTATGAATTTGACGGCAGCGAAGTGCTGATCTGCGACGATGCCGCTGCTGAAAGCATCGGCGGCATCATGGGCGGGCTGGCGTCGGGCTGCACCGATGACACTGTCAATGTGTTTGTCGAGGCCGCCTATTTCGACACCATCCGCATCGCCGCCACCGGCCGCAAGCTGAAGATCAACTCAGACGCGCGCTATCGCAATGAGCGCGGCATCGACCCGGCATTCACCCCCGACGGCATGGAACTGGCGACCAAACTGATCCTGGAGTTTTGCGGCGGCGAAGCGTCGGATCTGGTCATCGCCGGGGCCGTTCCCGACATGTCCCGCAGTTATCCGCTGGACACGGATCGCGTCAGCTCCCTCGTTGGCATGGACATCCCTGCCGACCAGCAGATCGCGACCTTGGAAGCGCTTGGTTTCACGCTTGACGGCATGAATGTGACCCCGCCAACCTGGCGGCCTGACGTGCAGGGCGGGGCTGATCTGGTCGAAGAAATCGCCCGCATCGCCTCTCTGACACAACTTGAAGGCAAGCCGATGGCGCGCGAAACAGAAGGCGTTGCCCGGCCGATCCTGACCCCGATGCAGCGGCGCGAAACCGCAGCCCGCCGCACCATCGCGGCCCTTGGCTATAGCGAATGCGTCACCTATACCTTCGTTGACAAAGCCTCGGCCATGTTGTTCGGCGGTGGCGACGACGCCACCATGCTGGCCAACCCGATTTCCAGCGAGATGAGCCATATGCGCCCCGATCTGCTGCCCGCCCTGTTGCAGGCAGCGGCCCGCAATCAGGCGCGCGGCTTTGCCGATCTGGGCCTGTTTGAGGTTGGCCCCGCCTTTCACGGCGGCGAACCGGGCGAACAGCACGTCCAGGCCAGCGGCATTCTGATCGGCCAGACCGGGCCGCGTGATCCGCATGGCGCACGGCGCGCGGTTGACATCTATGACGCCAAAGCCGACGCCGAGGCAGTGCTTGCCGCGATCAACGCGCCGGTCAAACTGATGGTGCAACGCAACGCGCCCGGCTGGTGGCATCCCGGACGGTCTGGCCAGTTGTCGCTTGGCCCGAAAAATATCCTTGCGACATTTGGTGAAGTGCATCCGCGTATCCTGTCGGCAATGGACGTCAAAGGCCCGGCTGTTGCCTTCACGGTACTGATCGAAAACGTGCCCTTCCCGAAATCAAAATCCGCCACCCGCCCAGCGTTGGTGATCAGTGATTTGCAAATGGTAGACCGCGACTTTGCCTTTGTTGTCGATGAAGGGGTTGAGGCCCTGACGCTGCTGAACGCCGCCAAAGGGGCCGATAAAGCCCTGATCGCGGACGTATCGGTCTTTGATCAATTCACGGGTGCCAAGGCCCAGACACAGATGGGTGAAGGTAAGAAATCCATCGCCATCACCGTGCGTCTGCAACCCCGCGACGCGACCTTGACCGAGAAAGAGATCGAGGCGGTATCAGCAAAGATCGTCGAAAAGGTCGAAAAAGCCACCGGCGGCCACTTGCGCGGCTGATCTGACCTGATCGCGGCGCTGACGCGCCAATCCTTTTCAGCCCCCTTTCGGGGGCGGACTGCCGCTGGCAGGGATATTTGTGAAAAAGAGAAGGTGGATCTGCATGGATCATGTTCAGACCGTGGTTGTCGGGGCCGGGGTGATCGGCCTGTCAATCGCCAGGCATCTGGCCACGCATGGCCATGAAGTCCTGATCCTTGAGGCCGAGGCCGCGATCGGCCAGCACACCTCGTCGCGCAATTCGCAGGTGATCCATGCGGGGATTTATTATCCCAAAGGCTCGGACCAGCACCGGCTGTGTCTTACCGGCAAAGCGATGCTTTACGACTATTGCGCAACGCGGCATGTCGGGCATCAAAAATGCGGCAAGCTGACCATCGCCCCCAGCAAGGATCGTCTGGACGAGTTGGCCGCCCTGACCGAACGCGGGCGACAAAACGGGCTTGAGGATCTGGTGATCCTGTCCCAGGGCGAACTCAGCGAACGTGAACCCGCCGTGGCCGGGGTTGCCGCGATGCTGTCACCCTCCAGCGGTATCGTCGACGCACCCGGCCTGGTGCTGTCCCTGCTGGGGGAGGCGGAGGCGGCCGGCGCTTCCCTTGCCCTCAACGCGCGCCTGACACGGGTGTGGCGCGGGCCTGCCGGGTTTTGCCTTGAGACCCGCGATCAGGCGTATCAGCTTAGCTGCACCAATCTGATCAACGCCGCTGCCCTTGGTTCCTGGGACGTCGCGCGCGCCATTGAAGGGCTTGATCCCACGACGATCCCCGAGCGCAACCTTGCCAAGGGCAGTTACTTTTCTATTCCCGGCAAATCACCGTTTCACGCGTTGATCTATCCGATGCCCGAAACCGGCTCCCTTGGCATTCACTCGGTTCAGGATCTCGGCGGCGGCATTCGCTTTGGTCCGAACATGGATTGGGTCGACCAGATTGATTACAGCGTCAATCCCGCCCTGGCATCGCAGTTCGCGGCCAGCATCCGCCGCTACTGGCCCGACCTGCCGGACAACAGCCTGACACCGGATGGCGCTGGCATCAGGCCGCGCATCTGGGGGCCAGGGCAACCCAAGCAGGAGTTCCTGTTTCAAACCGAAGCCGATCACGGCATGCCAAACCTGATCCAGCTTTTCGGCTTTGAATCGCCCGGCCTGACATCCTGTCTTGCCATCGGCCGCGCCGTCGGGGCAATGTTGGATGGCTAACCGCAAACAAGGGGCAAGACCGTGCTGAAAATCTATCTATCCGGCGAAATTCACACCGATTGGCGCGTTCAGATCATCACGGGCGCCAAAGACCTGGCGGTCGAATTTTCAGCCCCCGTCACCGATCACGCAGCGTCTGATGATTGCGGCACGGCCATCCTTGGCGCTGAACCTGACAAATTCTGGCATGACCACAAGGGCGCCAAACTCAACGCGATGCGCACCCGCAAGGCGATTTCCGATGCCGACATCGTCGTCGTGCGCTTTGGCGATAAATACAAACAATGGAACGCCGCGTTTGATGCGGGCTATGCCGCAGCCCTTGGCAAATCCCTGATCATCCTCCACGGCCCCGATCACCAGCACGCCTTGAAAGAGATCGACGCGGCAGCCCTGGCCGTCGCCACCACTCCCGATCAGGTCGTGCGCATGCTACGCTATATCCTGAACGGCACGCTCTAGGCCCACGTTCTTAATTGCCTGAATACTCGCAGGGGGTCAGGGGGCCGCCAGCCGCCCGTTCAGGGCTTTCAAAACCCTCAGGGCCGGGGCGGATTAACCAACCCACGTTGCACTGCGGGCCGCGCCAGAACCCGATCTAGATAGGCCGGCACATGGGCCAGATCATCCCAATCGACCAGATCCCCGACCTCATACATATCCCTAAACGTCCGCAGCCAGGGCACAATCGCGATATCGGCGATGGAATAGTCGTCCATCACATAATCCCGCCCCTCAAGCCGCTGGTCCAACACGTTTAACAAACGCTCCGCCTCGTCAATGTAGCGCTGGCGTGGGCGCGGGTCTTCGATGTCTTTGCCGGCAAATTTCACGAAATAGCCAAGCTGCCCGAACATCGGCCCAATGCCGCCCATCTGAAACATCAGCCACTGGATCGTTTCATAACGCTTTGCCGGATCTTTGGGCAGCAATTTACCAGTCTTTTCCGCTAGGTAAATCAGGATCGCGCCGCTTTCAAACAGGCCGAACGCCGCGCCATTTGGCCCGTCAGGATCAATGATCGCGGGGATCTTGTTGTTGGGGTTCAGCGACAAATATTCCGGCGTCATCTGGTCGTCATCGGCGAAATTCACCAGATGCGCCTCGTAGGGCAGGCCGATTTCTTCCAGCATGATCGACGCCTTGACCCCGTTTGGCGTTGTCAGCGAATAAAGCTGGAGGATATCCGGGTTGACCGGCGGCCAGCGTTTGGTGATTTCAAAGTCGCTTAGTTTTTTCATAACGTCGGGTTCCTTGGCGATCAAAACGATGTCTGCTGCCAATCTAAAACGGATTGAACCCGGTTGGTATGGCAATTCGCCAATCGGTTCATTTCTTGCATTATCCACCAAACAAACGCAGGATTTAGCGGGTGAGCAGCAACAAAGGACAACATCTATGCTTAGGGAGTTTCAAAACTTCATCGCCAAAGGCAATGTCATGGATATGGCCGTCGGCATCATCATCGGCGCGGCCTTCACCGCCATTGTCAAATCTATGGTCGATGATCTGATCAACCCGATCATCAGCCTGTTTATCGGCGGGATAGATTTCACCAACTGGTTTTTCGTGCTTGGCAGTACCGAATACGCAACCCTTGCCGACGCGAAAGAGGCCGGTGCAGCCGTCTTTGCCTATGGCGCGTTCATGATGGCGGTGCTGAACTTCCTGATCATCGCCTGGGTCGTGTTCCTGCTGGTACGCTATGTCAACAAGGTGAAAGACATGGCCCAGAAAGCCGAAGAAACAGCCCCCGCGCCGGAAGCCCCAAAAGGGCCAAGCGAGTTGGACGTGTTGCTGGAAATCCGCGACGCCCTGAAAACGTAACGGAGTGGCCGGGCAGGTCAACCCGCCCGGCCAAGCCGCAAATTACAGTTTCAGTGCCAGTGTCGGCGACATCACATCTATGCCCAGCGCCTTGCCGACCGCGAAATAGGTCAGATGCCCGGCATGGGTGTTCAGCCCGTTCAACAGATGCGCGTCATCCTCGCAGGCTTGTCGCCAGCCTTTGTCAGCCAGCGCCAGCATGAAAGGCATGGTCGCATTGCCAAGCGCAATCGTCGACGTGCGGGCAACCGCGCCGGGCATATTGGCGACGCAATAATGCATGATGCCGTCGACCTCATAAATCGGGTCGTCATGGGTGGTGGCTTTTGAAGTTTCAAAACACCCACCCTGATCAATCGCTACATCAACAATCGCGGCCCCCGGCTTCATCAGCGACAGGTGCTCGCGGGTGACCAATTTCGGGGCAGCAGCGCCCGGGATCAGCACAGCACCAATGACGATATCAGCGGTTTCGATAAACTGAACCGTATTGCTCTTCGAGGCATACGCGGTCTTGAAATCCCGGCTGAAAACATCATCCAGGTAGCGCATACGCGGCATCGACATATCCAGAACGGTCACATCAGCACCCATGCCCGCAGCCACCCTGGCCGCATGCGTGCCAACCACGCCGCCACCGATCACAACCACTTTTGCAGGCGGCACGCCCGGCACACCGCCCAGTAACACGCCGCGACCGCCATTGGCCTTTTGCAGGGTCCAGGCCCCGACTTGCGGTGCCAGCTTGCCGGCAACCTCGGACATCGGTGCCAACAGGGGCAGCCCGCCCGACCGGTCGGTCACGGTTTCATAGGCAATCGCGGTCACGCCGCTGTCCAGCAGATCGCGGGTCTGATCGGGGTCCGGGGCCAGGTGCAGATAGGTGAACAGGATCTGGCCTTCGCGCAGTTGTTTACGCTCCACCGGTTGTGGTTCTTTGACCTTCACCACCATTTCGGCACGCTTGAAAACCTCAGCTGCGGTGCCGACAATCTCGGCCCCGATGGCGGTATAGGTTTCATCAGGAAAGCCAGCGCCCGCGCCAGCATGGGTTTCGATAATCACCGAATGCCCCCGGCCTATCGCCTCCTGCGCGGCCATCGGGGTCATGCCGACCCTGTATTCCTGGTTCTTGATTTCTTTCGGGCATCCGATAAGCATCCTGTTTCTCCCCTGATGATGATGCGTTCTGATTTGCGCGATCCTGCCCCGGTTCAAACAGGATTGCCTTGCAAATGACGGTTTCAAAAACCCTGCTTTATGGTAGAAACAAGCGTATTGGGCCAAATTGACGCAAGGATCGTGCACAGAATGGAAATAGACGCTACAGACAGCCGAATACTGACAGTGCTGCAAAAACATGGTCGGATGTCCAATGCCGACCTGGCCGAGCGGATAAACCTGTCCCCCTCGGCCTGTCATCGCCGCGTTCAACGGCTTGAACAGAAGAAGGTTATCACCGGCTATGTCGCGCTTTTGGACGCGCGCGAGGTCGACCGCCGCTCGACCGTGTTTGTCGAGATTACCCTGTCGGGCCAGGCTGATGAACTGTTGGACGCGTTTGAAAAAGGCGTGTCCCGCATCCCCGATGTGCTGGAATGTCACCTGATGGCGGGCTCGGCGGATTACCTGCTGAAGGTCGTCGCAATTGATACCGATGATTTTGCCCGCATCCACCGCCGCTATCTGGCGCGGTTGCCGGGGGTGGCGCAAATGCACTCATCCTTTGCCCTGCGAACCGTGTTCAAAACCACGGCACTGCCGCTGTGATCCAGTCCACCCATAACGTTTCTAGAAATACTTGAAACACCAAAACCCTGCCACGCTTCGCGTTCTCGGGC